>JADFYS010000009.1 GCA_015232955.1 Gammaproteobacteria bacterium | reverse complement strand
ACCCTTCACGGTGTCCAACTGCGGATTTTAGGATGATGCAGCTACCACTGCTACCACAGAAATCTCCTTGCACTAAGTCAGTGTGGGAACTATTCTCAGAGCTTCTCCTTTCCACCTCAAGCGTCAAGGGTCCGTCACCATGAACTCACCCATGCCAGCAAGTCAGCGTAACCTCCGCCTCCTGCGGGAGCGAGCCAAACTCCTTGCCCAAAAAGGTAAAGCCTCTCACAGCGATGAAGGGGAGCTCTTCCTGGAGGTGGTTCTTGGTCGTGACGGTCACTACGGCATCCCTTATCACTGGCTGCGAGAGGTGATGCCTGCACAGGGACTTACCGCGGTTCCCGGATCTCCGCCGTGGGTTGCCGGGGTGATGCCTCGTCGCGGTGAGTTAATGACGGTCATCGCCCTAGAGCAGATCCTCGGCTCAAGCGAAACCCCGACCCCTGCACCACTGGTGGTAGTTGTCACCTATGACGGGATGAATCTGGGGCTACTGGTCCACCAGATTGAGGGAAATCACCGCTTTTTTCTGCATGAACTCACCCCTCCGGTCCACAGTCAGAGCCAAAACTCAGGGATCATGCTCGGCATTTACAGTGGCAAGATCGCTATGCTCGACATCTCTGGCATCATCGCCTCTACCGAAATGATGCGCGGTACCACCGGGGAGAAGAGCAACGGAGAAGAGGATGAATAACAATATCTGTACGGTGGAGGGTAAACCGGTGCATGAGAGTGGCGCAGCCAGAGCCAGAATTCTCGTCGTCGATGATATGGCCACCAATCGCGGTCTGGTGAAGGCCGTATTGGGCAGCAATGAGTTTGAGATTATCGAGGCGACTTCAGGAGAGGACGCCCTAGAGAATATCGACACCCTTCAACCCGATGTCATCCTGCTTGATGTCGTCATGCAGGGGATAGACGGTTTTGATGTCTGCAAATCGCTGCGTGCACAGAGCGACTATCGCCTGCTGCCGATCATTATGCTCACCTCTATGGGCAACCCCGATGATGTCGCCTACGGAATGCAGGCCGGAGCCAGTGACTACATCACCAAACCGTTTAATGCGGTTGAGCTTCAGGCAAGGGTCTGTGCCGCCGTCGAAAAGAAGCGACTCACCGATCGCCTGGATGATGTTGAGGCGGTGCTCTTCTCACTGGGGCGGATGGTTGAAGCGAAGGATAGCAGCACCCGTGATCACTGCGACCGCCTCTCCCACACTGCGGTCGTCCTCGGTAAGGCGTTGGGGCTGAAGCATGACGATCTTGAGTCCCTTGAACGGGGGGGGATCCTCCATGACATCGGCAAGATCGCCACACCGGATCACATCCTGCTTAAACCGGGAAAACTGACCCCCGAAGAGTGGGAGATTATGAAAGAGCACCCGACCGTAGGTGCCTATCTCTGTGACTCTCTCCGTTCGATGCGTAATACGGTCAATATCATCCGCCACCACCACGAGAAGTGGGACGGCAGCGGCTATCCCGATGGTCTGAAAGGGGAAGAGATCCCCTACCTCGCCCGTATCTTTCAGGTTGTCGATGTCTATGACGCACTCTCCTCAAGTCGCCCCTATAAAAAGACGCTGGAGATCGCGCAAGTGGTAGCCATCATGCGCCAAGAGGGTGAACGAAACTTCTGGGATCCGACAATTCTCAAAGTATTTCTCGATATTGTCGAAAATGAACCCCAAAAGCTGGATCTTCCCCCGGAGAATAAAGAGAAAAACCGTCAACTGGAGGCGCTCAAAGCCACCTCAAGAGAGCGGTCTAAAGACAAGTAATTTACCCAACACAGTAGGAGGGTGAGGGTTTTAGTTAGAAAAAACCCAGTATTTGCAACTCTCTTGGGTATACATCAGGACGCAGAGATTGATAACCCCCGGTAAGAGCAGCGCCTCCCCGGTGAATGACTAACGGAGAATACTTAAGGTGACAAATAGAACTTCAGAGGATCTGCATTCCACCTCACTCTGTGATGAAATGGGGTTGGATGCCGACGAACGGCAACAGAGACTGGAGTTTATCGGCCTCGATCCGGCTGGGATGCAGCTTCTCCAGAGTCTGGCACCAGTGGTGGAGCGCAACGCCGACGCCATCATCGACGGTTTCTACGCCAATATTGAACGCTACCCCGAGATGATGGAGCAGATCGAGACCGCGGGATCGACGGTCCAGCGCCTTAAAGAGACCCAGCGCGCCTACCTTCTCGAACTCTTTTCTGGTGACTACGGTGAGGCCTATTTTGAACGCCGCCTGCGCATCGGCGTGGTCCATCACCGTATCGGCCTCACGCCTCGCTGGTATGTGGGAAGTTATGCCCTCTATCTTAAGTTATTAATAACAGTCATCTTCCGTCATTTTCGTTGGCGCTCGTCCCAGGCGCTCCGCGCCATTGAAGCGATAGGCAAGATCCTCCTCCTGGATACCCAACTCGCCATTGACACCTATATTCACGGCCTGGTCACCAGCCTCAAAGGGGTCTCACTCTCTCGCGACGAGATGCAGAGTCGAATCTCCAACTACCTCACGCTCATTGATGGTATCGCTCAGGGGGATCTCACCGCCCGTCTCGAGATTGAAGGGGACGATGAACTGGCACAGCTCGGGATGCGGCTGAACCGAATGGTGGATAGTCTTGCCAATATGACAAGCAATGTTACTGAGTCGAGTAACGCCATGCTTCTGACGGTACGCGAAGTCAACGCCTCGGTCGCCTCCCAGGCCTCTGGAGCAGCAGAACAGGCGGTCTCTATCAACCAGACCACCTCTACCCTCGAACAGATTAACGCCACTTCACAACAGAATCTGGAGAAGGCCACCTCGCTCCGCGATGTCTCTGACCGCGCCCGCGATGAGGGGGATGAGGGGCTGGCGCTGGTCGAGAGTGCGGTAACCGCGATGCAAGAGATCAATGATGGGATGAAAGATATCAGCAGCCACATCACCACTCTCAATGAACGGATTCAGCAGATCGCCCATATCACCGAAACAGTGGGGGATCTTGCGCAACAGTCAAAGATGCTCGCCCTCAACGCCTCAATTGAAGCAGCACGGGCAGGAGATGCCGGTCGCGGTTTTGCTGTAGTCGCAGATGAGGTTCGGGAGCTGGCAGAGCAGTCACGACAGGCATCACTCCAGGTTCAAGGGATCCTCGACGATGTCCGGACAGCGTCCAGTGCCGCCGTTCGCACCGTCGAGGGGGGGAGTGACAGCGCCCATCGTGGCGCAGAGCAGATAGAGAAGGCGGGGGTTGTCCTGCGGGATCTTAACCATGTCATCCACGATAACGCTCTTGCCAGCCAGCAGATTGTCGCGGCGGTACGCCAGGAGTCGGCGGGGATAGAGCAGATCCGCATCGCCATGGATGAGATCAACCGGGTCACTGCGCAGTTTGTGACCGCGACCCAACAGACCGATAGTGCCGCCGGCCAGTTGACCAAATATGCAACGATGCTCCAGTCGATGGCGCGTCAATTTAAGGTGGGAACGGTCCATTTTGACTTTGAGCTGGCACGCGCTGCCCACCGCACCTCCCTCCTCCAGATCGAAGGGTTCCTTCAGGGGAGAGAGCCGCTTGAGGAGAGTGATATGCTCTCCCACACCGAATGTGAACTGGGCCGCTGGTACGAGAGCGAAGGTAAAGAGATCTACGGCCATATACCGGGGATGGAGCAGCTCGAAGAGCCGCACCGTCAGTACCACCACCTCATTAAAGAGATAGTCTCTCGCAAGAACAGAAACGAAAAGATCGATAACGGTCGTGCACTACGCGATTTGGGGCGCTACTCTAACCAGATTATCTCCCTCCTTGACAGTATCGAGGCCAGCGCCGAGAACAGTCCAAAACCGCACAAGGGGATTTAGCCGTGGAGTGGGTGGAGAAACTGCAGATTCGGGGAAAGATGGCCGCCCTACTCCTGCTGCCGGTGATCGGGCTGCTCCTCTTTTCCGGATATACCATCCGTCAGGAGCTGACCATCCAGCACCAACTACAGAGACTGGAGTCTACCGGTAGTCTCATCTCAACCCTCACCACCCTCATCCACAACCTGCAGCTTGAGCAGGCGTGGAGTGTCGCCTATAGCACATTTGGTGGTGATGATGAGCGGCTGGAGCTGATCGCCCAACGCCAACGAAGCGACCACCACTGGCAGCGGCTCCTGTCACTCTCTACCACAGCAACCCAGATCGGCCTGGGGTTGAACCGGGAGCTGATCTCTGAATACCGCGAGATACTCTCTGCACTTCGTCAAAAGATAGACCGACACACCCTGCAACCCGAGATCGCCATTACCGATTTCAGTCGAATTACCCGAGAGCTGAGGCAGCGGATCGACACCCTCAGCCTCCAGATCGAAAATGGAGCGGTGACCCGCCACCTTCTCGGCTATAACAGCCTGATTCACGCCAAGGAGCTGGCGGCTCTGGAGTGGTCAGAGGGGGTGGTTCTTCTCACCACGCCTGAAAAGGGATCGGATCTGGAGCAGCTGGATCGGGATCAGACCGTACAACAGCGTCTCTTCCTTGAGCAGAGCCGCACCTTGGTTCCACCACAGATTGGTCATCTATTTCTCGCCTTTGAACAACATCAGTGCAGTCGCGATCTCGAAAAACTCCGTCTCACCCGAACCCTGAACGAGATCGCCCTTCACCCCACGCCGCAACAGTGGTTTACTGCTGCCCATTGTCGCTTTAAGCAGATGCGGCAGCTAGAAGAGGATTTCAGCAGCGCTATCATCAACAATATCAATACCCTATCTTCTGCAGGCAGAGATCGCCTACTCCTCATCGCCTGCTTCATCCTGCTGCCAATCATCCCAACACTGATGATTATTGTCGCCGTTGTGCGCAATGTTGATAGTATCAGCCGCTGGCTCCTGACCGCGATGAATGCCATCGCTGCCGGCAACTACACCGTTACCCTCCCTCCCCCCACCAGCGATGAGCTGGGACAGCTCTCTGTCGGTATGGATCGCTTGCGTCAGCAGCTGCAGCAGAGTCGTGAGGAGCAGCGCCAACTACTACAGCGAGAGCGGGAACAGAACCACCAGATCGCACTCCGTACCAGCGAGGTGCAGAACTTTGCCAAGCAGGTCGCCAGTGGCGATCTCCGTACCCGCCTTGATGAAGAGAATGAGATCCTTCAGGAGCTCGCCTTTAGCCTCAACCATATGGTGGGGAGACTGGCGGCAATGACCAACGAGGTTCATCGTGGCACGCTCAATCTCACCTCTACCGTCACCCGGCTTCAAGGTACGATCAACTCTCAATCCTCTGGCGCCAATGAGCAGGCCGCTTCCGTCAATGAGACCCTAACCACACTGGAGCAGCTCCGTTCGACCTCAAAACAGACCCTCGACAAGGCGCATACCCTGGGTGAAGTGGCGACCAAGGCGCAGAATGAAGGCTCACTGGGACGGGAGGCGGTGGAGCAGAGTATCGATGCGATGGAGGTGATGCGGAGCAAGATGGACAACCTCGCCCACACCATCCTCGCCCTCAATAAGTGGACAATGCGTATCGGGGAGATCACCACCGTCGTCAACGACACCACCCGTCAGCTGCGACTACTCTCGCTCAACGCCTCGGTCGAAGCGACGCGGGCGGGCCATGCCGGAAAGGGGTTCGCGGTGGTTGCGCTGGAGGTTCGCCACCTCTCCGAGGCCTCAAAGCGGGCCAATGAGCAGGTACAGCTCATTCTGGAAGAGATTCGACAAGCGACAGAACTCGCGGTGATGGCCGCAGAAGATGGCGGTAAAGGGGCGGCGCACAGCCTCGGACTGGTAGAGCGGGCAGGGGAGGTGATTCGCAATCTCGATGCGGTGGTGAGTGATACCACCCTCGCCAGCCACCAGATTGTTGCCGCAGTTCGACAGGAGGTGGAGGGGATAGCGCAGATCACCACTGCGGTGAGTGAGATCAATACCGTCACCGGTGAGTTTGTCCGCTTTACTGAAAACTCGCGCGATGACGCCTGCACCCTGAGTGAAGTCGCCAAGCGGCTGGAGTCTACCATCAACCGTTACCACATCTAGGGGGCTTCGGGGATCGACGATGTTGCGGGGAGAGAGCCAACTGAACCAGACGACCTTTAGCCTCTTATCGGGACCCCCTATTATTTTTCTCATGCAGAACTGCCGAACCGCCCACTCAGCCTCCAGTCAGGATCCCCGGCGTGAATATTGATCCCGCCCTCCTCCGTCAGCTGCTGGAGACATTTCGTATCGAACTGGATGAGCTGTTGCCGATCCTGAGTGAGGGGGTTCTCGCCCTTGAGCATGAGATCTCCTCAAAGGAGAAGACCGATAAACTGAACGCCATGCTCCGAGCCTGCCACAATATCAAAGGGGCCTCTCGCGGCATCGGCCTGTTGCGCATCTCGGATCTAGCGCACAGGATTGAAGATCTCTTCTCTCTGATCCAGAAGGGCGAACGGGATCTGACCCGCCCCGTTGCCAATATCTCACTCACAGCGATCGACACCCTCAAGCTTCTGGTGAGCGATGACCTTGGGGGTGAAGGTGATGACAACCCGCTGCGTCCGGAGCAAGAGAAGGTACTCTCCCGTCTTGGGCAGGCGTGTAACGGTGAAGTGATCGCTGAAGATAGAGTCGTAGAGGAGATGGCCGAACCGCCCCCTCCCCCTCCCCCCGTTGCCGGCAGTGACAGTGTCCGCCTTCCGGTAGGGCGTCTCAACCGTATTGCCGCCCTTGCCGATGAACTACAACTCACCGGGATCCGTCTTGAACAGCACCTATTTCGCAGCAGACGCATTAACGAAGTGATGGCGGCGCTTCGTCAACAGTGGAAGATAGTGATGGCACAGAGCAGCGTCGGTGCCGGCTACTCCATCCGCAACACCCTTGCCGATACCACCCACCTTATTCTCGAAGCGGAGGAGCTGACCCACCACCTGGAGGAGAGCATCCGTACCACCACCAGCCAACTTCGCCCCCTCGCCCTCACCCTCAAGGAGGATGTGCGCTCACTGCGCATGATTCCCGCCTCTACCGTCCTCAAACCACTGGAGAGAAGCGTCCGCGACATCGCTCAGGTGGCGGGAAAAGAGGTTGCGCTGGTGATTCAGGGAGGGGAGATTGAGCTCGACCGTGTGGTACTCGACGGCCTGAAAGCGCCGCTCATGCACCTTCTTCGCAACGGGATTGATCACGGAATCGAGTCCCCGCAGCAGCGGCAGAAGAGTCAAAAATCCGCAATAGGAACCATCACCATCTCCGTCTCACGAGAGGGGGGGGCCATCCACCTTGTGGTGGAGGATGACGGTGGTGGCATCGACCACGAACTGATCCGCGGCCGGGCCATCAGTCAGGGCCTCGCCACCGAAGAGGAGATGGCGGAGATGGGGAGTGAGCTGATCAATGATCTCATCTTCCGCCCCGGCTTCACCTCGCGCAGTGAGGTGAGCGAGATCTCGGGACGGGGGGTCGGCCTTGATGTCGTCCGGATCAATATGCAGTCTCTGCAAGGTCAGGTGCAGATGGAGACCACACCGGGCAGAGGAACTCGCTTTATCCTCACCGTTCCTCTGAGTATGGCGAGTGAGCACGGTCTTATCGTCAGCTGCAGTGGTCAGCGCTTCATCATCTTTAGTCAATATATTCAACATATCCTTGAGATTCCCCATGAGCAGATCCAGCGCTTGGGTGAGGTTGAGGTGATAGAGGTCGGCTCGCAACCGATCCCGTTACGCCCGTTGCGCGATCTCATCGGCCTAAAAGGTGAGGGTAAGGAGCCGGGAGAGTTCCTCGAGATTGTGGTGATCAACCACGGCTGGCAGCAGATGGCACTGGTGGTCGATCAGGTGATGACCGAACGCGATATTGTCACCCGTCCTCTTGCCCCCCCACTCGACCAGCTCAATCTCTACGAAGGGGGGGTCGTGGGGGGCAGTAGCAGTGTCATTCTGGTGCTCAATATCGCCTCGCTCTTTGCAACAATGCAACAGAGACCACCGGAGGCAACCCACTTTAAGTCAGAGCTTCAAAATGAGTCACAACAGTACAAGATCCTCATTGTCGATGACTCCATCACCACCCGCACCCTCGAGAAAGGGATTCTCGAAACCAACGGCTATCAGGTGGAGACGGCAAAGAGCGGCGAAGAGGCGCTGGAGTTCCTGCAACAAGCGAGCGTCGATCTTGTCATTACCGATGTCGAAATGCCGGGGATTAACGGCTTTGAGCTCACCGAAACCATTCGCACCCAACTGGGGCTGGTCGATCTGCCGATTGTCATCGTCTCCTCCCTCGGTAGCGATGCGGATCGCCAACGCGGAGTTAAAGTGAAAGCCAACGCCTATATTGTCAAAGGGGAGTTTGATAGCCGCGAGCTGATTCAGGTGGTCTCGCAATTGATATAGCAGAACAGTACAGGGATGCAGTTATGATCAACATTTTAATTACCGATGACTCCGATGTGGTCGCCATGCTCCTGCAGAAGATGATTGAGTCTCAGCCGGACATGAAGGTGATCGGCCGTGCCCGCAACGGCCATGAAGCGGTGCGTCTGACCCATGAACTCAAGCCTGACATGATTACCATGGATATTCGGATGCCGGTGATGGATGGCTTTGATGCGACACGGATGATTATGTCCACAGTCCCCACCCCCATTGTCGTCATTAGTGCCGGCATCGATGATGAGGAGCTGCGCACCACCTTTCGTGCCATCGATGAGGGTGCCCTTGCCGTTATCGAGAAACCGGCAGGTATCCCCAACTCTCCCGAATTTAACCGTACCTGTCGCAATCTGGTCGATACCCTCCGAGCGATGGCGGAGGTGAAGCTGATTCGACGACGACCGCAAAAAGAGACACCAAACCCCAAGATCCTTGAAACCAAAATCGAACGCAAAATTGCCACCTATGATGTTGTCGGGATCGTCTGCTCTACCGGTGGTCCTACCGTCCTCTCCACTATCCTCAGTACACTCCCCCTCAACTACCCCCTGCCGCTGCTGGTGGTACAGCACATCTCTCCCGGTTTCAGCCACGGCCTGGCCGACTGGTTAAGGGGGCACACCCTGCTAGGGGTAGAGTTGGCTCATCAGGGGGGGAGGTTATCCCCGGGAACGGTCTATATCGCCCCCGAAGGGCGACATATGGGGGTCGAACGGAGAGAGGGGGCGCTCTTTGCCCTCCTGAGAGATGCTCCCCCGATTGAGCAGTTCCGCCCCTCCGGCACCTACCTGCTCAACTCACTCGCCGACTGTTGTGGCCCCTCGGCCATCGGCGCAGTCCTCACCGGCATGGGGCGCGATGGTGCCGATGGCCTGGCACGACTGGGGGAGAGAGGGGGACACATCTTTGTTCAGGATGAAGAGAGCAGCACCATCTTTGGGATGCCCTCGGCGGCAATCAGCGCCTCCGGCACCAAAGAGATTATTCCTCTAAGCAAGATCTCCAGCCACCTCATCAAGCTGGCACGCTGCTAACCTTTAGAAACTGACATCCGCACGCCCACCAGGAACCTCAAACCATGAAATTCTCTATCGATCAGATGATGTCTCAGTCCGGAGTCAACTTCGGGACCAGTGGTGCCCGAGGCTTGGTAAGCGCCATGACTGACGAGATCTGCTACCTCTACACCAGTGCATTTCTCGCCTACCTTGAACAGCAGCGCCTCATCTCCCCAGGGGAACAGGTCGCCGTTGCCGGAGATCTTCGCCCCAGTACCCCCCGAATTGCAGCGGCGGTGATCCAGGCGATCTCCGACTCCGGTTACCACCCAATCTGGTGCGGAGCCATCCCCTCCCCTGCAGTGGCCCTGTTTGGTATTGAACAAAATATCGCCGCCATCATGGTCACCGGTAGCCATATCCCCGAGGATCGCAACGGGATTAAATTTAATCGAACCGATGGCGAGATCCTCAAAGAAGATGAGGCGGGTATTCGGAGCCAGATGGTGGAGTCCCCACCGAACCTCTTTCAGGATAACGGCGCGTTCGCCACCCCACCACGGCTCCCGGAAGTGAACAGCGAGGCGCTGCAGCGATACCACCACCGCTATCTCTCCCATTTTCCACCGAATCTACTCCAAGATATGCGTATTGGGGTCTACCAGCACTCTGGTGTTGCGCGGGATCTTCTGCCGCAGATCCTTGAGGCGTTGGGGGCAGAGGTGATCCCCCTCGGCCGCTCAGAGCAGTTTATTCCGGTAGATACCGAAGCGATACGCGCTGAGGATATTGACCTTGCCAAAGAGTGGGCCCAGGCCTATTCGCTTGAGTCGATCGTCTCTACCGATGGGGATGGCGATCGTCCGCTGGTGAGTGACGAAGCGGGTAACTGGCTGCGGGGAGACATCGCCGGCATCCTCACCGCCCGCTATCTTGGGGCAGACACCATCGTCACCCCGGTGAGTAGTAACAGTGCCGTCGAACTCTCGGCACTGTTTCGTCAAGTGATTCGTTGCCGTATCGGCTCGCCCTATGTCATTGCCGCCATGGCAAGCCTGAAAACCGAGCATAACGCAGTGGTCGGCTATGAGGCCAATGGCGGTTTCCTTCAGGCAACGCCTATCTCCCATCTTGGCAAGATTCTCCCGCCACTTCCTACCCGTGATGCGCTGATGGTGATCCTCGCGATCCTCGCCCTAAGTCGAGAGGAGCAGCAGCCGGTATCATCCCTGTTGACGCAACTTCCTCAACGCTTTACCTATAGTGATCGCCTCAAGGCGTTCCCCCCTGAGTTGAGTCAACAGCGACTGTCGGCGTTACAGGAGGGGGATCTCGCTCAGAGTGGTGCCACCTTTACCCGCTTTTTTGGAACAGAGCTCCCCCCGGTAACCTCTCTCGATCTGACCGACGGTCTCCGCTTCACGCTTGAGTCGGGGGAGATTGTCCACCTCCGACCTTCGGGAAATGCCCCGGAACTGCGCTGTTATACCGAAGCCGACAGGCCGGAGCGGGCCGAGCAGCTCAATCGGGAGATTATGGCGGTTATGACCGGATGGCGATAGCTTCACACCACAATCGAAAGCGATTTTCCCCTTCTGCAGCGAAACCTTGAATGTGCTACGATCACCTCACTGCGTAGGCGACTACCCTACCCCGACGAAAAAAGGATTAGGAGACCACGAATGTCACAGACACTAGAGCTACTCAAACAGGCCATTCAGGCAGAAGTGAGATCGGAACTGTTCTACACCAAGGCTGCAGATCAGACGGAGGATGACGAAGCGCGAATGGTCTTTATCGAGCTGGCGGGGATTGAAGATGGTCACGCCAGACACCTTGTCGAGCGCTTTAGTCAGGGAGCAACCGCCACCGATGTCGATCTTCACGCCTTTCTCAGGGAGAGTGAGGCCGCAGGCGAGTCGCTGTTAACGGTAGAAGAGACGCCACTCCTGACCGAAGGTAATATGGAAGAGGTTCTCAACTTCGCCATTGCTCAAGAGCTGAAGGCGCGTGACAACTACCAGCAGCTACTTCACCGCCTTAGTGACAGTGAGGAGCAGAAACTCTGTCAGGCGCTGATCACGGAAGAGCAGAACCACGCCAACCGTCTCGAACAGCTCATCAACTCACTCGAGATGGATGAGGATGAACGACCCGCGATGTAACCGCAGAAAAGGGCAGCAACACCGTATTCGACTACACCCCTCCACCCTGCCCACCCCATTTTCTCGCAACTGCAAATTTGAGTGATGCGATGGTGGCGATGGTCAGAAGCAGTGTCACCACAATCGAACTGAGGGTCATCGAACTAAAGGGGCTAAAGAGAAAGATATTGAAAAATGAGATACCAAGCACCAGTGGCGGCAGGAGTATGCCGCCAAGCAGAGCGTGTATCGAAGCAAATATCAGCGCCACCCAGATCCCGTAGATGCTGAGTAGCGGCATAAAAAGAGCAGCAATAGCGGAAGCCAGCGCGGTAATTCCGGTAATGGATCGTGCACTCTTTTGTAAAAAATTCATCCTCTCCTCCACTCGTAAGCCGACAACACCCCGAAAGAATAGTGGATTGCAACCCAACGGCGGATCATGATACCTCTTAAACCAACCCTAACCATAGCCCCTGTTTCGGAGCACGCATGAATAATACCCTCTTCATCACCGGCGGTGCCGGCTTTATCGGCTCAGAAGTTGTGCGCCAGCTGATCGAGCAGACAGATAGCACGGTGGTCAATATCGACAAGCTGACCTATGCCGGCAACCCTGAATCCCTCACCACCGTCGCCGACCATCCCCGCTACCATTTTGAGCAGGTCGATATCTGTGATGCGACTGCCATCGCCAGGCTCTTCTCCCACTATCGTCCCCGAGGCATCATGCACCTTGCCGCTGAGTCTCATGTCGATCGCTCCATCGACGGCCCGGCAGAGTTTATCCGCACCAATATCTCCGGCACATTTACCCTGCTCGACACCGCGAAGGAGTACTGGTCAACACTCTCTGCACAAGATCAAAAGCAGTTCCGCTTCCACCATGTCTCCACCGATGAGGTCTACGGCTCACTCGGTGAGAGCGGTCTCTTTAGCGAAGAGAGCCCCTACGCACCCAACTCCCCCTACTCTGCAAGTAAAGCCGCCTCAGACCATCTGGTACGGGCGTGGTTCCACACCTATCACTTTCCGGTGGTCACCAGCAACTGCTCCAACAACTACGGCCCCTATCAGTTTCCGGAAAAGCTGATCCCCTTAATGATCCTAAACGCCATCGAAGGCAAACCACTACCGGTCTATGGCAACGGACAGCAGATTCGCGACTGGCTCCATGTCGAAGATCACGCCCGCGCCTTACGCCTGGTGCTGGAACAGGGTAAGCCCGGTGAGACCTACAATATTGGTGGCCTCAATGAGAAGACCAACCTTGAGGTGGTGCAGACGCTCTGTCAACTCCTCGAAGAGCTGGTCCCCCAACACCCGTCGAACATCGCTGCCTACAGCGACTTGATCACCTATGTCACCGATCGTCCGGGACATGATCAGCGCTATGCCATTGATGCCTCAAAGATAGGTCGTGAACTCTGCTGGAGGCCGGAAGAGACTTTTGAGTCGGGGCTACGCAAAACGGTTGCGTGGTACCTTGCCAACGGTGCGTGGTGCCATCGTGTTCAGGATGGGAGCTATCGCCGTCAGAGACTAGGAACAGGAGCAGCGTCATGAAGCTGGATCAACTTACCGCCATCTCCCCCATCGATGGTCGCTACGGTTCAAAGACCGAAGCGCTCCAACCGCTCTTTAGTGAGTACGGCCTCATCCGCCACCGGGTGTTGGTAGAGGTGCGCTGGCTGCAGTGGCTCTCCCAAATGGAGGCGATTGAAGAGGTCCCCCCCTTCAGCGATCACGCCAATACCCTCCTCAACCACCTGGTCGAGAACTTCTCTCCCACGGATGCGCAGCGGATCAAGAGTATTGAACGCACCACCAACCACGATGTTAAAGCGGTCGAATACTTTCTTAAAGAGCAGATCGCAGGCAACGATGAACTACAGCAGGTGAGTGAGTTCATCCACTTTGGCTGTACTTCAGAGGATATCAATAACCTCTCCCACGCACTGATGCTCAATGGCGCCAGAGATCAGATCCTCCTCCCCCGCGTTGATGATCTAATCACCGCTATCACCACCCTCGCCCACAGCCATGCTGCGGTGCCCATGCTGTCGCGCACCCATGGTCAGGCAGCGACGCCCACCACCCTCGGCAAGGAGTTTGCCAATACGGCTCACCGTCTTAAACGGCAGCAGCAGCAACTCTCTGCAGTGACCATAACGGGAAAGATGAACGGCGCAGTGGGTAACTATAACGCTCATCTCGTCGCCTATCCCGAAGTGGACTGGGAAGAGTCTTGCCGTGAGTTTGTCCTTTCACTCGGTCTCCACTGGACCCCTTATACCACCCAGATCGAACCCCACGACTACATTGCTGAACTATTTGATCTCCTTGCTCGGTTTAATACCATTCTTATCGACTTCAACCGGGATATCTGGGCCTATATCTCCAACGGCTACTTCAAACAGCTAACGGTAGCGGGCGAAGTCGGCTCATCCACCATGCCCCATAAGGTCAACCCCATCGACTTTGAAAATAGTGAAGGGAATCTCGGTCTCGCCAACGCCCTCTTTGCCCACCTTGGAGCGAAACTGCCCATTTCGCGTTGGCAGCGGGATCTCAGTGACTCCACGGTGTTGCGTAACCTCGGTGTCGGCATCGGCTATAGTCTTATCGCCTACCAGTCGCTTCAGCGGGGGCTGCTGAAATTAGAGGTAAATCATGAGGTTCTCGCTGCCGATCTCGACCGCAACTGGGAAGTTCTGGCAGAGCCTATACAGACCGTGATGCGCCGCTACGGTATCGAAAAGCCCTATGAGAAACTGAAAGAACTTACCCGTGGCCAGCGGGTGGACCAACAGCGGCTGCAACAGTTTATAGAGGGGCTGGATCTTCCACAGGAGGTTAAAGCGGAGTTAAAGCAGCTCACCCCCGCCACCTACCTCGGGCGTGCGGCCGCTCTTGCAGCCCAAATTTAGCAACCTCTCTTAACCTCTTCCGATGAACACTAGCGTTAGGAGATACCCTCTCGGGACGCTCTCTGCTGAAGAGTTTCTTCACCGTTACTGGCAGAAGGCCCCCCTCTGCATCCGCGGTGCATTGGCTTCATTTACCCCCCCTTTCACTCCAGAGGAGCTGGCAGGGCTTGCCCTAGAGAGCGAGGTGGAGTCACGACTGGTGCAGGAGCACCCCTCTGGCCAGTGGCAGGTGAGCCATGGCCCCTTTTCTGAAGAGGATTTCACCACCCTCCCAGAGAGCCACTGGACCCTGTTGGTACAGGAGATGAATCGCCATGTTCCGGAGATGGCACTGCTGCTGCAGCAGTTCAGCTTCCTCCCCGGCTGGCTACTGGACGATGTGATGGTCAGCTTTGCCCCGATAGATGGTAGTGTCGGCCCCCATGCCGATAACTATGATGTTTTTATCATTCAGGGGAGTGGACGCAGACGGTGGCAGATCAGCCACCAGTCAGCCTCTGCTGCCGATCTCCTGCCAAATCTTCCGCTGCGTATTCACGCCCACTTTGTTAGTGAAGAGGAGTGGATTCTTGAGGCTGGGGATCTACTCTATATCCCGGCAGGAATGGTTCATCACGGTGTCGCTCTCGAAGATAGCCTCTCCTACTCTGTCGGTTTTCGTCCACCGGCGATCCATCAGCTAATCGCCTCCTATGTCGACGACTATATCACTGAAGCGAGAACCCGACTCGAAGCGTCACAAGAGGAGGAGCCTTTTCTCTACCAGCCGAATCTCCGAGCCGCTAGCCATAGTGGCGAAATTACCCTCCAAACGCAACAACAGGTAGCCGCAACAGTCGCCAGCATCCCCCTTGATACCAAAGCCATCGGGCGCTGGTTCGGGCGCTATATCACCGAGACCACAGCAGAGACAGCAGCACCATACCCTGCAGAGGAACTGACCCTCCGGCAGCTCCGCGAGCGGTTAAGCACCCAGGGCGAGTTGTGGCGCAGTGAGTATTTCCGCTTTAGCTATATCCGCGGCGAAGATCAACAGACCTATCTCTATGTCGGTGGTGAGGAGTACCCGCTACCTTCTCGCTTGCAACCGTTGATCGAGATGATCGCCTCAGATC
Source organism: Gammaproteobacteria bacterium (assembly GCA_015232955.1). GTDB lineage: Bacteria > Pseudomonadota > Gammaproteobacteria > Thiohalomonadales > Thiohalomonadaceae > JADFYS01. The sequence continues at coordinate 1,798 of JADFYS010000009.1, read as the reverse complement.
GTCGTTTCTCTCTCCAAAACCTCGCAACCGCAATTGGCTCTTTCGGCGAAGGTTGGGAGCTCCTCTTAACCCTCTACAACCGTGGTGCTCTCTTCTTCCCCGATGTCGACCCCTGATATTAGCGCCAACATCCTCATCCTATCGCCGCCAGAGGGGGCGCAAATCCTCCCCGCTGATGTAGTGAAAACACTTCGCGGCATCGATTTTATCGGTAACAGTTATCCAGAGAGTGATGAGCGAGACTTCCACCCCGGAACAAAGTTAATGCACCATCTCACCTTTCTCGGCTGCTCTCCAGCCTTGGCACTGGGTGAACCGGGGATTAACGGTGATCAGTACTGTCATATAGAGCTGCTGGGACCGCTCCAACAGCCGCAACTCATCCTGGGCCAAAACCGCAAACCGATGGTCTGCCCTCACTGTCATCAACGGAGCAGACCGCATGAGATCGTAGCGCAGCAGTGGCACTGCCCCCACTGCCGGCAAGCGACCCCACTATCAGCCATCAACTGGCGCAAGAGTGGCGGTTATGGCCATTTTTTCATCAAAGTGTGGGGGATCTTTGAGAGCGAGGCGGTTCCGGGAGATGCGCTACGCAAAGGGTTGAGCAGCCTGAGTGAAGGTGAACCATGGCGTTACTTCTACTACCGTGGAGCACCTTTCTGACTGCGAGATTAAAATCTATGAATGGTCATGGATGGTCGGATCAATGGAGATTCCGTCATCATGTAACCGTTGCCACAGCTTCTTCCAGACCGCTCCAAACGCTTTATTGCGTTTTCCCAAGTGGGGGAGCGCCGCTTTAAGGGCATAACGGGCGACCCAGCTATCTCCGACATTTTCCAAACCACGATAACGAACTTTTGGAGCGAGTTTGGGATCGTCATAACCGACTATAAATGGGTTATCCAGGGCGGCAGCCTCGATATGGGCGATAATACGCTGAGGGTCGTACTCTGGATTGATATAGAACTGCATCCTGGCCCGGACATAACTAGTGGTACTCATGTTATTGAGGTGTTCTACGCTAATTTTGCTATTGGGTAGCACCACCATATTTCCGTGCTCATCACGGAGGCGGACGGTACGCCAGTTCATCTCAATAATCTTCCCTTCAACGGTGAGACCACGAACGATATGAAACTGAACATAGTCGTCGATATGAAAGGGCTTCTCGATATTGAGAATAATACCGGCAAAGAAATCGAGGATCAGTTCTCGGAGGGCGAAGCCCAGCACCACGGTTAATGCACCTGAGGTGGCGATAATCGATACCATTGAGTGGCCAAACACCAGAGAGTAGATCAAGGTAAGTACTGCGACAAAAAGGACAATACTCACCAGAGTTCTGGCGATAGAGGGGACAGGATGACCGGTGCTCTTTGCGATTTTTGGCCAGAGGTAGCTGTTAAGGAAAACATGAATCACCAACGCCCAGTAGAGATACCAGGAGCTCTCTACCATTTTTACAATCAGGGCAAGGGTTGTCAGATCCACATCAAGATAGTTGGCGTCTTCGGTAAATAAGAGCAGCTCGAACCCCGCAAGGAGACCGCCAAGGGCAATAAAACGGACTGAAATCACGAATTGACCCCACTTTCTGATCCCCGCCTCTTCAGCGCCATCTTGTGGAGATCTTGTTGCACGACGATGTCGAAGGAGTGTTATCAGAAAAATCAGGGAGAAGCCAAAAGCGATCAACAGTTCGGTTTGATGATCAACCACTCTTCCGACCTGACGCGGAAGTGAGAGCCCTTTTTGGTGAAAGAGTATCTCGGTATTAAAACGGGAGAAGGGG
>JADFYS010000099.1 GCA_015232955.1 Gammaproteobacteria bacterium | reverse complement strand
ATCACCTGATCTCCCTCTCCCAGCGGGAGAGGGTAGGGGTGAGGGTTAAAAAAGCAGGGGGGTCTGAACGGTTACTGGTGATGAGCATACCCAATATATCCAAGAACCCTGAAATCCACTGTTTCCAAATATCTTGGGTATATTCGGGAAAACCCCAATAGGGGGTAGCAGTATGTCGTAATGTCTTTTTTTGAAGAGAGGCGCGACAATGGTCTCCAGAGACAATCTATAAACCAGATCAACTTAAAGAGACCAGAGGATGAAGATAATGAAACGACCTTTAGCCGCGCTGTTATTGGCGCTGGCGGCCGCACCGACCACTGCCACTGCCGCCTCTGCCATTGAAGAGGGGAAGAAGCTCGCTTTTTCGGTCACTAAGGGTAACTGCCTCGCCTGCCACATGATTATTGGTGGTGAGGCTTTTGGCAACCTCGCACCACCACTTATTGCCATGAGTCAGCGTTACCCGGACAAGAAGCAGCTGCACAAGCAGATCTACGACGCCACTGTGGCCAACCCCGAAACGACCATGCCCCCCTTCGGTCGGCACAAGATCCTGAGCGATGCCGAGATCGGCAAGATTGTCGAATATGTCTGGTCACTATAAGCGGAGATAGAGAGAAGATGCCAATTTTGAACAAGATGATCACCACCCTCTCCGGAGTGATGCTGGCTACCGCACTCACTGCGGTAGAGGCGACGACACCGGAAGAGGATCGCGAGCAGTTCGTCCGTTACAATACCGAACGGTTTCCCAATGTTCCAGCGGAAGAGTTTGTCAATGGTGCCTACGCCATCGACCCGATCGGTCGTGAAAACTGGGAGGCGATCGAGGAGTTCCCCCCCTATGAGCCGTTTATCGAAGATGGTGAAGCGATGTGGAACACCCCTTTTGCCAACGGTAAGGGGTACAGTGACTGTTTTCCTAAAGGACCGGCCATTGCTGCCGACTATCCGCGTTGGGATCGGGAGAAGGGGATGGTGGTGACCCTTCCTCTTGCGGTCAACCAGTGCCGTCAGGCCCACGGTGAGAAACCGCTGAAATATAAGAAGGGTTCAATTAACAACATCCTCTCCTATATCGCCTATGAGTCGCGAGGAGAGGTGACCCGGGTGGAGATCCCGGCAGATGACCCTCGGGCGCTGGCGGCGTATGAGGCGGGAAAGAAGTTCTATTTCACCCGCAGAGGGCAGCTCAATTTCTCGTGCGCCAACTGCCATCTCCAGAACTCGGGAAATCAGGTCCGCTCCGAGATCCTGAGCCCACCGTTGGGACACACCACCCACTGGCCGGTCTATCGCGCGAAGTGGGGGACTGTGGGCACCCTCCACCGCCGTTTTTCCGGTTGTAATGAGAATATTCGGGCCAAGGCACTTAAGGCGCAGGGTGAGCAGTACCGAAATCTGGAGTATTTTCTGACCTATCTGAACAACGGTCAGGTGTTAAACGGTCCCGGTGCCCGTAAATAGGCAGCGCAACAGAGAGTCAATGGAGAAGAGATGATGAAAAGAGGTGTAATCGCTAAATCACTGTTGCTGTGGATCCTGTCCATGGTGGCACTACCGCTCTTTGCAGGAGAGAAAGAGCAGGCGGTGGAGCTGCTCGCTGCAGCGCAGAAGGCGGAGAAGCGGGCCGCAACGGTCGATGGGGTCTGGCGTGATGTCGGAAAATATATCGCAAATGCCGAGAAAGCGTTAGAAGCGGGCGACTATAAAAAGTCGATGGAGCTGGCGCAGATAGCGAAGGAGCAGTCGGAACTCGGCTTTCAGCAGATGGTCTCTCAGCAAGAGTTGAAGATCCCCAGTTACTACAAATAGCCGCCACCCCTCCTCAACCGTTTTCGCCTCTACCCCCTCTTGGTGTATGGCAGAGGGTGCTTTACTCAGACAAGGATTATCCCGATGAATAACCGAAAATTGCTTAACTTTTTTGCCCCACTGGGTCTGGTTGCTGCGATCGCAACCAGTCCGGTGGTTACCGCTGGTAATATCACCGCAGAACTCCCGAGCATTACCGTCAGCCACCATGGCAAAGAGGTAGTGATCTCCCGTACCGATGCCGAGGGTTCGACCATCCCCAAGGCCTATGTCAAGACCGATCGTCACTGTCCGCCGTTCTGTATTCAGCCGATGACGGTGGTCAACGGTGTCGAGACCGTGGGCGAGCTGGAGCTGCTCGGGTATCTCAAGCAGATCCATCGTGGCGACCGTAAAGTGATGGTGATCGACTCCCGCACCCCCGACTGGATCGTCCGTGGAACCATACCCGGCTCGGTCAATGTCCCGTGGAGCAAGATCAATCTTGACCATCAGGGGAGTTTTAATCTAGATATCGAAGCGGAGGGGTTGGATGAGACCCTCGAACAGTTTGGGGTGAGGATAGGTGAGGGTGAGCGTGATTTTCGTAACGCCAAAACTCTCGTTCTCTTCTGTAACGGTGCGTGGTGTCCGCAGTCGGCGACCAATATCAAGACCTTGGTACGCCTCGGCTATCCGGCATACAAGTTAAAGTGGTATCGCGGTGGGATGCAGGACTGGGTCAGCCTTGGCCTGACTACGGTGAACTATTAGCCTTATCTGTGAAGCTCTACAAGGCGGGCAGAGCGCAACTGCTGCCCGCGCTCTTTATCCTCTTTTGTTAGTGAGTGCAGAATGTCCCTCTCCCGTCGTCAATTTATTCAGTTAATCTCCCTTGCCGGTGCGGCGGGGATGCTCCCCGCAACCGCCTCTGCCGCCAGTCGCCGTCAGGGGGAGGATCTCTATCAGACCCCCGGGTTTGGCAATGTCTCGCTACTGCATATCACAGACACTCACGCCCAGCTCAACCCGATCTACTTTCGCGAGCCGAGTGTCAATCTCGGGTTGGGTCGTGCCAAGGGGAAGGCCCCCCACCTTGTGGGAGAGGCGCTGTTACACCACTTCGGGATCGCCGCCGGAACCCCGGAGGCGCACGCCTTCACCTATCTCGGTTTTAGCGAAGCGGCGCAGCAGTATGGCAAGGTGGGGGGCTTTGCCCATCTCGCAACGCTGGTGAAGCAGATTCGGGCCGAACGGGGAGAGGGGAATAGCCTCCTTCTGGATGGTGGCGACACCTGGCAAGGCTCCGGAACTGCACTCTGGACCCGGGGAAAAGATATGGTCGGGGCGTGCAATCTTCTGGGGGTCGATGTGATGACCGGACACTGGGAGTTCACCTACCGCGATTCCGAGGTGTTGCAGAATATCAACGATTTTAACGGGGATTTTGTCGCCAATAATGTCTCTCTCACCGAGGATGCCCTCTTCGACTACCGTTTCAGCGATTTTGCCGGTTACGATGAAGATAGTGGTCACGCCTTCAAACCCTACACCATGCGTGAGGTGAACGGGGTTCGGGTGGCGGTGATCGGACAGGCGTTCCCCTACACCCCCATCGCCAACCCCTCCCGCTTTATCCCCGACTGGACTTTTGGTATCCGTCCTGAGGAGATGCAGGAGAGGGTCGATCAGATTCGCGAGAAGGAGAATCCGGCGGTGGTGGTGGTGATCTCCCACAACGGCATGGATGTCGATCTCAAACTGGCAGAGGTGGTGAGTGGTATCGATGTAATCTTCGGCGGCCACACCCATGATGGGGTTCCGGCGCCGATTGCGGTCAGCAATCGTGGCGGAAAGACGCTGGTGACCAACGCCGGCTCCAACGGCAAGTATCTTGGGGTGATGGATCTCGATGTCCGCGGGGGGAAGGTGCAGGATTTCCGCTACCGTCTGCTGCCGATCTTCTCCAATCTTCTTAAAGCGGACGCAGAGATGCAGCGCTACATTGATGAGGTGCGTCGCCCCTATCTGGGTCAGCTCAATGAGAAGTTGGCGCTAGCGGAGGATCTCCTCTACCGTCGGGGGAACTTTAACGGCACCTTTGATCAGATCATCTGTGATGCACAACGGGTGGTGGGGGATGCCGAAATCGCCCTCTCTCCCGGCTTCCGCTGGGGGACTACCGTCCTTCCGGGGCAGGCGATTACGATGGAGAATCTGCTCGACCAGACCGCTACCACCTATCCCGAGACCTATGTCCGAGAGATGAGTGGCGCCGACATCAAACGGATCCTCGAAGATGTCCTCGATAATCTCTTTAACCCTGACCCCTTCTTTCAGCAGGGGGGGGATATGGTGCGTGTTGGTGGTCTTGACTATGTGTGCGAACCGGGGGCGACGATCGGTTCCCGCGTCTCAGATCTGACCCTCGACAGTGGCAAAAAGCTCGAGGCGACCAAAAAATATAAGGTTGCCGGTTGGGCGACCGTCGGCTCGCAGGCGCCGGGCGCCCCCATCTGGGAGGTGGTGGCGGAGTATCTGCGGCAGCAGAAGGTTGCGAAGATAGAGAAGATGAATCTGCCCAAGCTCAAGGGAGTAGCGGGCAACCCCGGAATCGCCGCCTGAGGCAGTGGTTACGGAAGTATGGGATCACGGTGGTGATCGTTAAGAGTAATTACCAGAGGAGAGTATAAGCTGTGAATATGAAACGCCGTCTTTTTCTAAAAGGTACACTGGCCAGTACGACCATCGCCCTTGCCGCCGGTGCGGGGTTAATTACCCCCCAGCAGCTTCTGGCTGCCTGGCCTGAATCTGCATTTGGCGCCAAATCGGTGGATGACGCCTATAGCGCCATTGGTGGCGGAGCGCGCACCCCTTCGGATGCGGTGATGATTAAGGCGCCGCAGATTGCAGAGAATGGTGCGGTGGTGCCGATTACGGTCTCGTCTACCCTAAAGGGGGTAACCCGGATCGCCATTTTGGTAGAGAAGAATGCGACCCCTTTGGTGGCGCTCTACCAACTACCCACCGGAACACACCCCTATGTCTCGACCCGGATTAAGATGGGTAAAACCTCCAATGTGATCGCGATGATAGAGGCGGAAGGGGCACTCTATACCGCCGAGAAAGAGGTGAAAGTGACCATCGGTGGTTGCGGCGGTTAAGCTGAGAGATCAGATACCAGTCAAGAGTACACATAATCTAAATCTATACTAGGAGTCATCATAATGGCAGGTTCTATTAAAATTCGCGCCAAGATCGAAAGTGACGGGGCGTGTGAAGTCAAGGCGCTCATTAAGCACACGATGGAGACCGGAATGCGTAAGGATAAGGATGGGGAGAAGATCCCGGCCAAGTTCATTCAGGAGATCCTCTGTAAACACGGCGACAAGGTGGTGTTGGAGACCAACTGGGGCGGTGCGGTTTCCAAAAACCCCTATATCTCATTTCGTTTTGATGGTGCCAGTAAGGGGGATAAAATCGAGCTGAGCTGGACCGATAATACCGGTGAGAGCGACGCTGCCGAAGCGATTATTAAGTAATTGTAGCTAGATATATATTGAGGAGTGATATCTGATGTGGAGTCGTTGTCGTGCTCTGGTGTGGGTTGTGCTGTTGACGCTGGCGACACCGCTATTGGCGGTCGAGACGCCGTCATGGTTTAAAGACTCTTTTCTCGATATTCGTGAAGAGATTGCCGAGGCGGCGGCGGCCGAACGCAGGGTTCTGCTCTATTTTCATCAGGATGGGTGCCCATACTGCGAACGGATGCTGCAGGTCAACTTTAGCCAGAAAGAGATCGAGGAGAAGACCCGGCAACTGTTTAATGTGATCGCCATCAATATCTGGGGCGATCTTGAGGTGACCGATCTCGACGGAGAGAGTCGCAGCGAGAAGGCGTTTGCCAAAGCGTTAAAGGTTCAGTTTACGCCGACGATGGTGATTCTTGACCAGAGCGGTGATGTCGCTTTTCGGGTCAACGGCTACTACCCTCCCGACAAATTTCTCGCCCTGCTTGACTACAGCAGGGGTGAGGGGGGGGAAGGGGAGTCATTTCTCGAATTTTATGCCAAAAGGGCAGAGACTCTTGCTGCTGGCCCACTCAACCCCTACCCCGGGGCGCTTGAGCAGCCGCTCGATCTAAGAAGAAAAGAGGGGGATAAACCGCTGCTGTTACTGTTTGAGCAGAGTCGTTGCAAGGCGTGTGACGAGATGCACCGGGAGGCTTTTAGCCAGAAGGAGATTCAAGAGTATCTACAGCGGTTTGATGTCGCCCAGATCGATAGCTGGTCGCTTCAGGAGTTGATCACCCCCGGAGGTGAGAAGATGAGTGCCCGCAGCTGGAGTGACGCCTTGGGGATTCAGTACACCCCGACCCTCCTCTTTATCGACGCAGCGGGCAAAGAGGTGTTTCGTACCGACTCCTACATCCGTCCCTACCACCTTGCCACCAGCCTCTCCTATGTCGCGGACGGAATCTATCAACAGCAGCCGGAGTTTCAGCGCCATATCCTCGACCGTATTGAGGCGCGGCGAAAAGAGAAGGGTAGCGAAGCGGTCAATCTTCAGTGATGAGGCAGTTTCTGGCGATCACGCTACTGTTGTGGAGTGCCTTTGCTCAGGCGCAACCCCTCAAAGTAGAGAGTTTGGGTAATGGGATCTATGCCCTTGTGGGCGATCTCGGCAACCGTAGCCCGGAAAATTTCGGGAATAACGCCACCTTTGGCGTGGTGGTGACTCAGGCGGGTATTGTCCTTATCGACTCTGGGGGGAGCTATCGCGGGGCAGAGCAGATCGCGCAGACACTGCGTTCCATTAGTGATCAGCCGGTGGTACGGGTGATTAATAGTGGCGGACAAGATCACCGCTGGTTCGGTAACGGTTATTTTCGCCAGCAGGGGGCGAGAATTATCGCCAGTGAGGCGGCGGTAGTGGATCACAAGGCCCGTTTTCAGGATCAGTGGCGCCGCCTCAAGGATCTTGTGGGTGCAGAAGGGGTCGCGGCAACGGAACCGGTCTACGCCGATGAGACCTTCACTCACGAGAACCGTTTTGAGCTGGGTGGGGTGAAGTTCGAACTCTACCACAAGGGGGCCGCCCACACTCCGGGAGATAGCTTGGTCTGGCTTCCCGATTTTGGGGTGCTGTTTAGTGGGGATATCGTCTATACCGAGCGGATGTTGGGGGTAGGCCCGCAATCCAATAGCCGGAGCTGGGTCGAGGTGCTGCAGCAGTTGGCAGCGTTTGAACCGCTGCAGCTGGTGCCGGGCCACGGCAGCGCCACCACCCTTGAACGGGCCATGCGCGAAAGTTATGATTACCTCACGCTTCTGCGGCGAGGGGTGGCGCAGCTGCTAGAGGCGGGAGGCGATATTGGCGAAATTACCACAATCGATCAATCCTCTTTTCGCAACCTGCGGAACTTTGATCTCCTCTCCGGCCGGAATGCGCAGCAGGTCTATATTGAGATGGAGTGGGAGTAAAGCGGGAGACTATACCCAAGATACCTGAAAACGCTGGTTCCAGAAAGCCGATAAGCGCGACTCTTCTTCGTTATGAAGCCTTTGAAT
>JADFYS010000098.1 GCA_015232955.1 Gammaproteobacteria bacterium | reverse complement strand
AACCGGCATGTGGTTCGTCAGCGTCTCTATGAGACTTCTCTCCACTATGGACTCAGGGGGGAGGCGCAACTTCTGGTGCGAAAGAGCCTGGATGAGATGATCTCGCAGCAGGATACATTTAATGCAGCGCTCTTTCTCGGAGCACTTATCCTCTCCCTGATTCTGATGGTGATGACCTTCACCTATGTCCGCAGTAGTTGGCAGCGGGAACAGCTCTATCATGAGGTGGGGTTGCGTAAAGATGTTGAGGATCGCCTTCGAGGTCACGAGCAGCATCTGTCGATGCTCTTTCGTAACATGGCAGATGGCATTATCGCTACCGATCAGACGGGGGTGATCACCCAGATGAATCCGGCAGCGGAACGGTTTACCGGTTGGCAGAGCCATGAAGCTCAGGGTCATGAGATTCAGACCGTGCTCCAACTGGAGGATAGCGAGGGGAGAGTGGTACCCAATCCTGCGCAACAGCTCATTTCGGGAAAAGAGCAAGAGCGGCTTCGCAAGTCGCGTCTGGTGAATCGACGGGGGGGGAGCACCCCGGTAGGGACCATTGCCGGTGCCATCTATCACCACGACAACCAGTTGATGGGGGTGATCATTACACTTCATCCGCTTCTTGAAACTGAAACTGAGGTAGAATAGCTCTTGCATCTCCCGGTGAAGGGAAGAGAGGATGAAGGTATCGGTGTTAATGGGCAGAGAGAACAGGTGTAACCAGTGGATCTAGCAACAATAATTGGTATGCTCGCGATGTGGGGCGTTATGATCGGGGCGATTCTGGTCGGCCCCAGTGCGATTATGTTCGTTAACCCGCCATCACTGATGATCGTCGTCGGTGGGACGCTTTTCGTCATTATGATGAAGTATGACATGAAGCAGTTTATCGGTGCCTTTGGGACCGCCGGTAAAACCTTTACCAACAAGGTGCCAAATCCGCTGGAGTTGATGGAGAAACTGCAGGAGCTGGCCAATATCTCGCGTAAGGATGGTCTTCTTGCGTTGGAAGGGGCGGAGATCGACTACGACTTCTTGAAAAAAGGGGTGCAGATGATGGTCGATGGCCACGCCCCAGAGATGATTAGCAGTGTCCTTAAGAAAGATATGGCGATGACCGTGGAACGACATGCCGTCGGTGTTGATATCTTTAAAGGGTATGCGACCTATGCCCCGGCGATGGGGATGATCGGAACCCTGATCGGTCTGGTGCAGATGTTGGCCAATATGTCCGATCCCGCCTCTATCGGTCCGGCGATGGCGGTGGCGCTGTTGACCACACTCTACGGAGCGATGATCGCCAATATGCTCTGCCAACCTATCGCTGAAAAATTGTCACTGCGCAGTAATGAAGAGAAGATTATTAAGTCGATGGTGATTGATGGTCTGCAGTCGATCCAGGCGGGTCACAATCCACGGGTAATTCAGGAGCTTCTCTCCACCTATATCTCGGCCTCTAAACGGCCTGTAGATGAAGAGTAGACGACAGGGTTCAAGCGGAATCGGAATGGGGGGCAAATAGACCATGTCGGATGAAGAGGAGTGTGAATGTCCCGCCTGTGAAGCTGGTCTTCCTGCGTGGTTGGCGACTTTTGCCGATCTGATGTCCCTGCTGATGTGTTTCTTTGTGCTGCTTCTCTCCTTTGCGGCGATTGATGCTCAGAAATTTAAAAAGGCTGCCGGTTCTCTTAGCCAGGCGTTCGGGGTGCAGCGACAGGTTCGGGAAGAGTTCACGCCAATGGGGGTGAGTATCATTGCCCAGGAGTTTAGTCCGGGCAAGCCGGAACCGACTCCGGTGGACGAGGTCAAACAGTCCACCACCACCGATGCTCCCAACCTCGATCTCCGTCCCCCCACCGAAGCTGAGGTGGAGGCAGAGATGATGGAAGAGCAGCTGAAGCAGGAGATGAGTGAGGAGATCTCTGAAGGTCTGGTCGATATTGAACGACAGGATGGTCATGTGACGATCCGTATTAACGATACCGGATCTTTTGACTCAGGGACTGCCGATCTCAAAGAGTCGTTTGAACCGGTGATGGAGCGGATTATCGATGCCTTGGTGCAGACCCCGGGACGGATCGCCATTGCCGGTCACACTGATGATATCCCGATTAACACCGCCCGTTATCGCTCTAACTGGGAGCTCTCAGCGGCCCGTGCCGTCTCTGTGGTGGAGCAGTTGATGATGGATGATCGCATCAATCGTGAAGATATTGAGGTGAAGGGGTTGGCCGATACCCAACCGCTGGTTCCCAATGATTCACCCGAAAATCGCTCTCAGAACCGTCGGGTCGAGATTATGGTCAGCCCCTTTGGTAAGAGCGTTGCCGGAGATGAGGCGTTAATCGGGGTGATTCAGGGGGATTAACCTCCCCTTTCGTTGGTTATGAATGCTCTTTCACTGTTGAGCGTGGATGCTCTTAAAAAGGGAACGGTCCTCCTCCACCCCCCGGCATTCTCCCTTTAAGCCGCTGCATCATCTTATTCATCCCCCCTTTCCCCGGGGTCATTTTTTTCATCATCTTCTGCATCTGGTTAAACTGCTTGAGCAGACGGTTGACATCCTGAATCTGCGTTCCGGATCCGGCAGCGATCCGCTTTTTGCGAGAACCTTTGATAATGAGGGGGTGTTGCCGCTCTCCCGGGGTCATCGAGTTGATGATCGCCTCAATCTTATTCAGTTCTCCGTTGTTGATCTGACTCTTTGCCGCTGCCGGTATATCTCCTATTCCCGGTAGTTTTTCGAGCAGAGAGTTGACCCCACCCATATTGGTGAGTTGCTGCAGCTGCTCGCGAAAGTCTTCGAGATTAAACCCTTTTCCACGCCCCAGCTTTTGGGTGAATTTTGCCGCTTTGGTAGGGTCAACCTTGCGATTCATCTCCTCGACCAAGGAGAGGATATCCCCCATATCGAGGATACGCGAGGCGATGCGGTCGGGGTGGAACGGCTCCAGCGCATCACTCTTCTCACCGACACCGATAAACTTAATCGGTTTGCCGGTGATTTGGCGAACAGAGAGGGCGGCACCACCGCGAGCATCACCATCACTCTTGGTGAGAATTACCCCCGTCAAGGGGAGGGCCTCATCAAACGCCTTGGCGGTGCGTGCCGCATCCTGACCGGTCATGCTATCGACCACAAACAGGGTCTCAATCGGTTTAATCGCCTGATGGATCTGCTGAATCTCTGCCATCATCTCGGCATCGATGTGGAGGCGACCGGCGGTATCGACGATCACCACATCCATAAACTGCTTTCTTCCCGCCTCTACTGCCGCAGTGGCAATGGCAACCGGCTGCTGCTGGTTATCGCTCGCAAAAAATTCGACTCCGGTCTCCCGGGCGAGGGTCTGCAGCTGCTCGATGGCGGCAGGACGGTAGATGTCGGTACTGACCACTAACACCTTCTTCTGCTCTCGCTCGCGTAAGAGACGCGCCAGCTTGGCAACCGAAGTGGTTTTTCCTGCGCCTTGCAGACCTGCCACCAGCACTACAGCCGGTGGGGTGGTATTCAGATTTAGTTGGCTATTCTCCTCACCCATGACCGCGATCAGCTCATCATGGACAACCTTAACCAGAGCCTGACCCGGAGTGAGACTCTGCATCACCTCCTTGCCTACAGCTCTCGCCTCGATCTGCTGGATAAACCCTTTGACCACCGGCAGGGCAACATCCGCTTCAAGCAGCGCCATCCGGATCTCGCGCAGGGTGCCTTTGATATTCTCTTCAGTCAGACGGCCGGAGCCGCGAAGTTGGCGCAGGGTGGAGGTGAGTCGTTCGGTGAGGTGATCAAACATAACAGATTCCGCAAAAGGTGGGGAGTGGGGGTGTTCTGGGTTGCAAACCCTTACCTCGAGACTTCAATCAGATCCTCGCCTCTAAGGTGGTGCATCTTGCGATCGGGGATCAGCTCTGCGCACTCGCGGATGATATCTGCCTCCTCACCCGGTTTGGCGTGGGTGAGATAGATCTGTGGTTGGTGGAGCAGCTTTTTCAGATCTTCAGCCAAGGTAGAGGGGCAGTAGTGGCGCGCCTTAGAGCAGAGAAGCTCCTCGCGGTTGGAGAAGGCGGTCTCAACAAACAGCACCTCAAGCGACGGTAGCTGATTGATCTTCTGCCAGAGGAGATCAGTGGTGGTGGTGTCACCGCTAAAAACAAAACGGCCGTTATCATCCTCGATCAGATAGGCGACCGTGGGGACGATATGGTTGACCGGGATCCCCTCAAAGGTGAGGCCATGGATCACGGTCTTCTCTCCGGGGGAGAAGGTCTCAAAGCTCATCACCGCAGCGTCGGGATGGGGGAGGCTGGAGAAGTCGGGCCAGATGACCCAGTTAAAGACATGATTCTGCAGCGCCTGTATCGTCTCCGGGATGGCATGGACCACAATCGGTTTCTCTATCGAGTCGAAGATGGAGTCGATGAGAAGGGGGATGGCGTGGACATGATCATGGTGAGAGTGGGTGAGAAAGATGTGTTTAATCTTGAGCATCTCTTCCAGGGTTAACTCACCAACACCACTGCCGGCATCCACCAGGATCGTTTCATTAATGAGATAGGAGGTGGTATGCAGTCCCCTGCTGATCCCTCCGCTACACCCGAGTACCCTGATTTTCATAGGTCGAGATTACCTGATGGTTGATGGAATTTGGATGGCACAACCCCGAAATTTTTTATAATTTTAGGTAATATTTGCAAGTTGCTGATTTTTTGGTTTTTGACCATAGTTTATGATGCCTTAACTTCGGGGTGGGTGCAACCGCAAAGTCGGGCCATTTGTAACCGTTCAGACCCCATCACCTGATCTCCCTCTCCCAGCGGGAGAGGGTAGGGGTGAGGGTTAAAAAAGCAGGGGGGTCTGAACGGTTACGGCCATTTTGGCGGTCAGGCAAGGCGATGTGGGGGTAAAATGGTGGTGCGAGGCGGAGAGCTATCATCCGATACGAAAGGCGCCATACCCCACCACCCGGTTACGATCCCCTCCGCTGTCGGCTGAGTTGCGTAGTTCGAGACAGGTGACACCCTCCCCCCAGTTGCGAGCGGCGAGTAGAACCCCTTTAAGCGGTCGGGAGCCGCAGGCGTTTTCGCCGTGTATGGCGTCGATATCTCTACCAATAATGGCTGCGGCAGTCTGCCTGTCGACCGCTCTGGCGTCGGTGTTTGAATGGAAGTGGCTAAGATCGCTACTGACGATGGTGAGAAGGGGGTGAGTAGGGGACATCTCTGCCTCGATGGTGTCAATCACCGCTTGCACCTCTTCGGCAGAGGCGTCCCCCACCACCAGCGGGAGAAAGGGGGTGTGAGGAAAGAGCTGCTGGATAAAAGGGAGATGGACCTCCAGACTGTGCTCCTGTCGATGAGCCTCATCCAGAGTGTGGTACCACGAAAGCGAGCGACACCCCTGCTCAAGCTGATGGGCGATGGGGTGCTCTCCTAGTGGGGTCTGGTAGTGGCTGTGGCTACAGGTGGCGATCCCCCTGAATCCCAGTCGGTGAGAGGGGCCGAGGAGGAGAATGGCACCAAACTGCTCTTGAAACGGGGCGAGGAGGCGATAGCCGGTGGCAGCCACCATTCCGGAGTAGCGGTAGCCGGCGTGCGGCAGGATCACTGCCCGGGGTGGGGTGACGAGAGGAGGGAGCGCTACCCCCGGATGGGCAAGGTAGTGGTTGACCTCCTGTTGCAGCTGTTGAGCTTCTCCACTATAGAAGCTGCCGGCAACTGCGGGGGGGCGGACCGATGCGACAGCGGGGGTCACTGCGCCCTCCCCTGAAACTTTGCGGCGAGAGCGACCCGCGCCTCATAGGCGTGGCGGGCGATGGCAACATCCTCGAGAAAGAAAGGGAGCTCTTCGAGGAGCATCGCCTGCGGTCCATCCACCACCGCCCGGGCGGGATGGGGGTGAAAGTCGACCAAAATCATGTTGGCGCCGGCGATCACCCCCTGCGCAGTACAGTGCATCATATCCAACAGGCCGTCGGGAGCCTGGTCGCGGTTGCCGACAGAGTGAGAAGGGTCGATGCAGACCGGCATTCTTGTCAGCTGTTTTACCGCCGGGATGTGCGCAAAATCGACAAAGTTACGGTGGGGATCGCCCATATTGGTCTTCATTCCACGCAGGCCGAAGATCACTCTGCTGTTTCCTTCACTCGCGAGGTACTCCGCGGCGTTCAGCGACTCCTCAAGGGTGATGCCGAAACCCCGTTTGAGCAGTACCGGATACTCTTGCTGCCGTCCGACAGCCTTCAGAAGCTCAAAGTTCTGGGTATTGCGGGTTCCGATCTGCAGCATCACCCCCGTGGGTTCTCCGGTCTGCTGGAGCGCCTCCCGAATCTCATGGACATGGCTCTCGTGGGTCACCTCCATCGCAATCACCTTAATCCCGTACTTGCCTGCAAGTTCGAAGACATAGGGGAGACACGCCTTGCCGTGCCCCTGAAAGGAGTAAGGGTTGGTGCGCGGTTTATAGGCCCCCATGCGTGTACACTGTAGGCCGTTCTCTTGGCAGGCGCGCATCATCTCCTCCACATCCCCGGGGCTGTTGACGGCGCAGAGGCCGGCAAAGATGTTGAGGTTCTCCTGCGAAAAGTGGACTCCGTTGTAGGAGAAACCGAAGGAGCGGTGATCGTTGTGGTGTCGACCCAGTACCCGGTAGGGGCGCGAGATGCGTACCACCCGCTCCACCCCCGGGATGTTGGTGATCTCCTCCTCATCGAGGGCGGCCGTATCCCCGACAAGGTAGATTTCGGTCAGGATCTGTTGGCTGCCGATCACCTCATGTACCTTGACCTCAATGTTCGGTAGCTGGCTGAGAAACTCGATAATGGCGGCAAAGGGGGGGGAGTCGCGTTGGGTATCGGCTTGAAGAATGACAATCATACGGGGCTGTGGCTCCTGAGGGTAGAGAGGATAGGGTAAAGGGGGAATGTGCCTTAGGCATATACCCAAAAACACTGAAAACGCTGGTTCCAGAAAGGCGGTAAGCGCGACTCTTCTCGGCTCTGGCTCATGCTTCGCACTACCTCCTGCATCCTTGCAGTCGTGCGTGATGAAGCCTTTGAATAGAGTGGCTATTCATGCGGCTTCACGCCTTGAATAGCCACACTTCCCGACTCCCTGAAATTCAGTGTTTTCAACTGTCTTGGGTATAAGTGCCCGCTGTCCGGCAGCGCCTCCCACCTCCAGATCGGACAGGGGAAGCGATCCAAGCAAAATGGCGTTGGGAACTGCTTTCCCACATAGCCGCTGTGCCACTGAAATCAGCAGTAGCCGCATCCCTTCGGTAATGAAAGTGCGGGCAAAAAATTTCGCCGCATCCTGATATTCCGGGGTCGCCTTGCCGAGTGCGACCTGCGAAATATCGGCGGCAAATTCGGACTGTTTGAGTGTG
>JADFYS010000097.1 GCA_015232955.1 Gammaproteobacteria bacterium | reverse complement strand
GTATCTGGCATGATCATTAGCGTGAAATACATTTCATAATCGAGGGTGACGCCGCACCATTCATGCAAGTTAGGGGGGGAAGGAGGGGCGATACCCCATTCTGACGACAGTGGTGGTCGTTCGGGGATCGCTTTTGGTAGAATGGTCGGCAGAGACCCTCTGTTCTCCACTTCTGGTGGTTTGAGATGATGGCGGTGAGGTTGTCGGGTCGTAGTCAGGTGGTTACGATAGAGTATATATTAGGAGTAGCTTTGAACCAAAAACAGACCACGCCCTGGATCTGGATTGATCTTGAGATGACAGGGCTTGATTCCGAGCGTGATGCTATCATTGAGATCGCGACCATTGTCACCGATGAGGCGTTACAAACGATCGCCGAGGGGCCGGTGATCGCCATCCATCAGGAGGAGTCGGTGTTGGCGAAGATGGATAGCTGGAACCGGGAGCATCACGGCAGTTCCGGCCTGCTGCAGCGGGTGCGGCAGAGCGGGATCGATCTTCAACAGGCGGAGCGGGAGACACTCACCTTCCTCCGGCAATATCTTAAGGAGGGTGAGTCACCGATGTGCGGCAACTCCATCTGCCAGGATCGCCGTTTTTTGGTGCGTTGGATGCCGCAGTTAGAGCAGTTTTTCCACTATCGCAATCTCGATGTGTCGACGCTGAAGATTCTCGCCCGCACCTGGTACCGGGATGCGATTCCCCCTTTTTCCAAGGGAGATTCCCATCTGGCGCTGATGGATATCCGGGAGTCTATCGCCGAACTTCGCTTTTACCGGCAGCAGCTGCTGAAGTGACGCTATTTTGACCACTGGAGGGATACTCATTTTTTCACGGGGCTGTGCTATAATGCGCCCCTTGTTAATATATTGTTAATTAAAGTAAATTATTTTTTTGGTGCCAATAATGCCTCCACGGTGAGGAGATAGGGCAGAGATTGTAATGAAACTGGCTAGAGGGTGAACTGAGAATGGCAAAGAAAGAGAAGGCAGAAGGCGGAGAGGTAGAGGTCGAAGGGGGTGGCTCCTCCACCAAAAAACTGATCATCATTATGGTGGTGGTGATGGTGGTCATGATGGGGGCCACTGGTGCGGTGGTCTATTTCCTCTTTGCCGGAGGTGAAGGTGCTGCCCCGGCTCCGGAAGCGGAAGAGGTGATTATTCGTGAGACCAACTATGTCAAACTCGACACCATCACTGCCAATCTGATCGAAAAACGGCCAGCGCGCCATATTCAGATCGAGGCTGAGGTGATGACCTATAGCCCGAAAGTGGCCGAGCTGCTACAGATGCATATGCCGAGAATCCGCAATGATCTCAACAATCTGCTTGGTGCCCCCAGTTATGTAGAGTTGAGGACCGCTGAGGGAAAAGAGGCGCTGCGTCAGGGGATGCTCGATATTGCCAAAAGGGTCATTAAGGATCAGGAAGGTCTCGACGGGGTGGAAGCGGTCTATTTCACCAAATTTATTATGCAGTAGCCGTCCGTGGCCGGAGCTGACCTTCTATCGCAGGATGAGATAGACGCCCTCCTTCACGGGGTGGGTGATGGCGATATTGAGACCGCCGACGACGACGGGAGTGGTGGCGGTGACTTCGGCGACGGTAACACTGCCGCCCGGGAGTACGATTTTGCCAGTGAAGATCGTATCGTCCGCGGGCGGATGCCGACGCTGGAGATGGTGAACGACCGTTTTGCCCGTTACTTCCGTGCCACACTTTTCAATCTGTTGCGGCGGTCGGCCGAGATCTCGGTCGGCGGCATCGACATGATTAAGTTTTCAGAGTATATCCATACCCTCTTTGTCCCCACCAGTCTCAATATGATTCGGATGAAGCCGTTGCGAGGGACCGCCCTTATCGTCTTTGATCCACGACTGGTCAATATTCTGGTGGATAACTTTTTCGGTGGACACGGTCAGTTTCACACCAAGATAGAGGGGCGGGAGTTTACGATGACCGAACTCCATCTGGTACAGCGGCTGATGGAGATGATCTTTATCGATCTCACCAAGGCGTGGGAGCCGGTGATGGAGATTCAGTTTGAGTTTAGTGGCCGCGAGGTCAATCCGCAGTTTGCCAATATCGTCGGTCCGAGCGAGGTGGTGGTCATCTCCAAGCTGCAGGTGGATCTGGAGGGGGGCGGAGGCGAGGTCCATGTCACCATCCCCTATTCAATGCTCGAGCCGATTCGCGAGATGCTGGATGCCGGGGTGCAGAATACCCGAAGTGATGTCGATGATCGCTGGCTCACCTCTCTTCGTGAAGAGATCAAGAATGCGACAGTGGAGTTGACCAGTCGTCTGACTGAGGTGCAGTTGACACTGGGTGAGGTGCTGCGGATGAAGGCGGGTGATGTCATTCCGATTAAGATGCCCGATGTCGTCACCATTAAGGCGGAGAATATCCCCATTCTGCGGGGAAAGCTTGGGGTTCATAACGATAAGGCGGCAATTAAGGTGACAGAAGAGATTGATCATACCTCTGATGCCGACGCATTCAGGAGGTTATAGCAGTGAGTGAAGAGACAGAAGTTGGAACAGGGGATGCGGTCGCGGGTGGGCCTGGAATGGAGCCTGGAGTGGGGGATGACGCGCAACTGGTAGAGAAGGGTAAAGCGGGGTCGACGGCAGCAAAGATGCCGGATCTGAATAATGATCCCTCTCCCGCCCCGGAAGATGTCAAGCTGGATGTCATTCTCGATATCCCGGTCACCATCGCGATGGAGATCGGTAGAACCAATATCACCATTCGTAACCTGCTTCAGCTCAATCAGGGGTCGGTGGTTGAACTGGATCGTCTTGCGGGGGAGCCACTCGATGTGATGGTAAACGGTACACTCATCGCTCACGGCGAGGTGGTGGTGGTGAATGAGAAATACGGCATCCGCCTGACCGATGTTATCAGCCCGGCTGAACGGGTGATGAAACTGAAGTGATCCCTTTCGCGCTCTTCACGCATGAACTTCACTAGCCTGGCGCAGCAGCGACTTCGGGATCTGCTGCGGGGTGGGGTGCTGTTTATTGTACCTCTGACGGTGTTCTCCGCACCTCTGGTACAACCCTCCTCTTCCACACTCTCCCCTACTGCCCCCACGCCTACGGCCTCCGCCGTCACCGATCCCCTCTCTCTCTCTGCGCTCATGGAAGTGACGCTCATGCTGCTGCTGGTGGTGGCGCTGATCTTTGTTTTGGCGTGGCTCTTTCGCCGCATCTCTGTCGGTGGCTTGGGGGGCAACCATCCGATTCGGGTGCTGGGTGGGGTGTCGGTCGGTACACGAGAGCGGGTGATCTTGATTCAGGTGGGCGATGAGCAGCTGCTGCTTGGGGTCGCTCCGGGGCGGATCAACACCCTTCATCAGTTACGACAGCCGCTGTCGACAACAGCAGGTGGGGATTCAGCCGCAGCAGAGGCGGAAGCGACCTCGTTTGCTGAGAAATTACAGCGTATGATGACCCGCAGTGGCGAGGCGAAATGAGCCTCTCCCGTCTCCTCTCCTTTCTGCTCTTGCTCTCTTTTCCGTTCATAACCGAGGCGCAGCAGGGGTTAGACGCGATCACCGTAACCACCAACAGCGATGGTGGTCAGAGTTATGTACTCAGCATTCAGTTGCTGATACTGATGACCATTCTCTCGTTTTTGCCGGCAATTCTGATCATGATGACCTCCTTTACCCGTATTGTAATTGTACTGTCGATTATGCGTCAGGCGACGGGGCTGATGCAGGCCCCCTCGGCGCAGATTATTATCGGCCTCTCCCTCTTTCTCACCTTCTTCATTATGGCACCGGTCTTTGACCGCATCACCGAACAGGCGCTCACCCCCTATTTTGAGGATGAGATCGATATGAATACCGCCCTGACACGGGCGGTGGTGCCGTTGCGAGAATTTATGCTTAATCAGACACGAGAGCATGAGCTGAAGTTTTTTATTGATCTCTCGGCAGAGGAGGGGATCAACTCGGTGGAAGATGTTCCATTAAAGGTGGTGATTCCCGCTTTTATCACCAGTGAATTGAAGACCGCATTTGCCATCGGTTTTCTCATCTTTATCCCGTTTCTGGTGATCGACCTCGTGGTGGCCAGTGTTCTGATGTCGATGGGGATGATGATGCTGTCGCCGATGATCATCTCCCTTCCCTTTAAACTGATGCTCTTTGTCCTGGTGGATGGCTGGACTCTGATCATCGGCACCCTTGCCGGGAGCTACTATGTCCCCTGAGACTGTTCTTACTGTCTTTCAGCAGACGCTGGAGATGATTACGGTGCTCACCATGATCATCCTCCTCCCTGCCCTTGGTGTCGGACTGTTGGTGGCGATGTTTCAGGCGGCGACCCAGATTAATGAGATGACACTGACCTTTATCCCCAAACTGCTCATCACCTTTGGGGTACTAATGTACGCTGGGCCCTATATGTTGGGGGTGTTGGTGGATTTCACCAAACGGCTGATTGAGGATATTCCCAACTTAATCGGGTAGTCACGGGCGATGACCTTTACTACTGCAGAGTTGACCTCGTTGGTGGGTAGTTATATCTGGCCTCTCTTTCGTATAGCGAGTATGGTGATGGTTGCCCCCATTAGCGGGGCCGAGAGTGTCTCTACTACCGTCCGCCTTGCCGTCGCACTCGCCCTTACCATGGTGGTGGTGCCGCTGTTGCCCCCGGCACCGGCGGTGGATCCGTTTAGTTACCAGTCGTTGATGATTACGGTGCAGGAGGTGCTGATCGGGATTGTGATCGGCTTCTGTTTTCAACTGCTGTTTGGGGCGATAATTATGGGAGCACAGATCATTGCGATGCAGATGGGACTCGGTTTTGCAACCATGGTTGATCCTCAAAATGGTGCCAATGTCCCGGTACTGGCGCAGCTCTATCTGATGATGACCACCCTCCTCTTTCTCGCCCTGGATGGTCATCTGTTGATGATCGACATGCTGGTTGCCAGTTTTCAGGCGCTGCCGGTGGGAGGGATCGGCCTGGATCGCGACGCTTACCATCAAATGGCGATCTGGGGCAGCTCCCTCTACGCTTTGGGGCTGTGGCTCTCACTGCCGACCCTTGCTGCGGTGCTTTTGGTCAATATCTCTTTCGGGATTATGGCCCGCGCTGCGCCACAACTGAATGTCTTCTCCATCGGTTTTCCGATGACCATCCTCTTTGGTTTTGTCGTCGCCATCTACACCCTTCCTGCCACCTATTCGCAGTTTCAGCAGCTGCTGCAGCGGGTGGTTGAACTGGTTCAGCGGGTGATCGGTTAGCGATGGCTGACGACAGTCAGGAACGCTCGGAAGAACCTACCGGCAAACGCCTCTCGGACGCGAGGGCGAAGGGGCAGGTTGCGCGCTCAAAAGAGCTGGGTTCGGTTCTGGTACTGCTCACCGCTGGGGCGATGTTTATCATCATTGGTGAGCATATGATGCAGGGGATGATGGATATTATGAGCGAGAGTTTTGTGCTCCATCCCGATGTGATTCATGATGCTGCCAATTTCCCATTTATCTTTATGGGGTTAATGGAGAAGACCCTGCGACTGGTTGCCCCCTTCCTCTTTGCGATGATTGTCGCTGGGGTCTCTTCCAATATCGCCCTTAGCGGTTGGAACTTCTCTACTCAGGCGATGGCGCCAAAGCTGAGCAAGCTCGATCCCATTAAAGGAATGGGCAAACTTTTTGCTTGGAGAGGGTTGGTTGAGCTGGCCAAGGCGCTGGCGAAGTTTA
This sequence comes from Gammaproteobacteria bacterium, assembly GCA_015232955.1. Taxonomy (GTDB): domain Bacteria; phylum Pseudomonadota; class Gammaproteobacteria; order Thiohalomonadales; family Thiohalomonadaceae; genus JADFYS01. Next base: position 1,696 of record JADFYS010000097.1, on the reverse strand, counting down.
TTCTGGTGGTGACTGCGGCGGTGCTCTATCTTCAGGGGCTGGAGGGGGAGTTTATCGGCCTCGGTTATGAAGATCTTGAATCGGGGATGGCGCATATGGGGTCTCTTCTCACCTGGGTCTTTATCATCCTGAGTGCCACTTTGATTTTGGTCGCTGCTGTGGATGTACCGTTTCAGCTCTGGGATCATAAGAAGCAGATGAAGATGGCGAAGCAGGAGGTGAAAGAGGAGAATAAACAGACTGAAGGTAGTCCGGAGGTGAAGGGACGACAGCGGCAGATCCAGTTTCAGATGACTCAGAAGCGGATGATGGAGGCGGTGCCTCAGGCCGATGTGGTGATTACCAACCCGACCCACTACGCCGTGGCCCTTCGCTATGAGGGCAGCTCGATGTCGGCACCAATTCTGGTGGCGAAAGGGGGCGAACTCATCGCCCAGAAGATTCGTGAAGTTGCCAAGGAGCACCAGATCCCGATTGTTTCATCCCCCCCCCTCTGCCGTGCCATCTTCTATAGTACCGAGCTTGATCGGGTCATCCCTGAAGGTCTCTACCGCGCTGTCGCCCAAGTGTTGGCCTATGTCTACCATCTGCGTCAGGGCCACCGGGAGGAGGCGGCCAATATCGCTAAAGGGATGGATTCAATGGAGATCCCTGAAGAGTATCAGCATGATTAACAAGAGCGTCTAATGCAACAGTTACTGGGTCGAGCCCAAGGGCTACTCAATAATATTAAGATCAAGGGGGTCGGGGCGCCGGTGATGGTGGTGATGCTGCTGTCGATGGTGATCCTGCCGATGCCGGCCTTTCTTCTCGATATCTTCTTCACCTTTAATATCGCCCTCTCTCTTATCATCCTTATGGTCTCGATCTACGCCCTGAGACCGATGGATTTTGCCGTTTTTCCGACCATTCTGCTGGTGGCGACCCTCTTTCGGTTGGCGCTGAATGTCGCCTCAACCCGGGTGGTACTCCTTGAAGGGCATAACGGCAGCGGTGCGGCGGGACAGGTGATTCAATCCTTTGGTGACTTTGTCATTGGTGGCAACTATGCGGTGGGGATTATCGTCTTTATTATTTTGGTGATTATCAATTTTGCGGTGGTGACCAAAGGTTCCGGTCGTATCTCCGAGGTGAGTGCCCGTTTTACCCTCGATGCGATGCCCGGTAAGCAGATGGCGATCGATGCCGACCTCAATGCCGGCTTTATCGATGAGTCTGAAGCGAGACTTCGGCGGAAGGAGACCGGGCAGGAGGCGGACTTCTACGGGGCGATGGATGGTGCGAGCAAGTTTGTGCGCGGGGATGCCGTTGCCGGGATCATGATCACCATTATCAATATTATCGGTGGGCTGATTGTCGGGGTCGGCCAGCACGATATGACGATGGGGGAGGCGGGAGAGGTCTATGTCCTCCTCACCATCGGTGATGGTCTCGTTGCCCAGATCCCCTCCCTTATTCTGTCGGTGGCAGCCGGTATTATCGTCTCCCGTGTCTCAGAGTCGGGAAGTATGGGAGAGCAGATCTTTGGTCAGCTCTTTAATAACACAACGGTCATCTGGATCACCGTCGGAGTTTTGACGCTGCTCGGGATCACCCCCGGAATGCCCAACTTCCCTTTCCTGTTGATTGCCGGCCTGCTCGGAACTCTGGGGTGGTGGATGGTGCGCGAGGAGAATCGCAAGACTCAGGCCGAAGT
>JADFYS010000096.1 GCA_015232955.1 Gammaproteobacteria bacterium | reverse complement strand
ACGATGGCGTCCATGCCATCGACACCCGGCAATCGGATAGCGGAGATCCCTTCGCAGTCACTAACTTAATAGCATTGCGCCAGACCTCCCCCCTGATAAGGGGGGATTGAGGGGGGTTACTGCTTCAGTTCTGTAACCGTTTATACCCAAGACAGTTGGAACCAGCGTTTTCAGGGTTCTTGGGTATCTATCGTCCACTTTTAGTGACAGACGGTAGAAAATGGCCGACAAACGGTAATGATCTTCTGCTGCGGTTCATCTAAACTTCTCTACAAGGCGAAACGGAGGATAGATGACAAACGCACTGCAATCTGGATTTTCACTTATTGAACTGCTGGTGGTACTGGCCATAGCCGGGATCTTTGTGACTATGGCGGCACCCTCATTCAATGAGATGGTGCAGAACGGCAAGATTGATGATAGTCATAACAGTCTGGTTGCAGCACTGATCTATACCCGTTCTGAGGCAATCACCCGCCGCCAGCCGATGACCCTCTGTCGTAGCAGTGACAGTACCAGCTGTGGTGGCAACTGGGAGGATGGCTGGATCGCTTTTGTGGATATTGATGGTGACGCCTCGGTGGATGCTGGCGATGGTGATCAGGTTGTGCGGCTGCGTCAGGCGCTGAATAACGGTGTAACCATTCGCGGAAATGGCAATAACAGTAATCGCGTCACCTATGCCGCCCAGGGGAATACCACCAACAACGGCACCTTCCGGGTGTGTGATGCCCGTGGTGCGACGGAGGCGTCAGGGCTGGTGATCGCCATGACCGGCAGGGTGCGCCGTGCCATCGATAGTGATGATAATGGAGTTGTGGAGGATGGAAGTGGTGATATCACCTGTCCGTAGTCTGCCGCCGCCTAATGCCGTGGTGAACAGAAGTCGTCGCCAGCAGGCGGGATTCACCCTTATCGAGGTGATGGTTGCGGCGGTCATCGTCTCCATCGGCATGTTCGGCATCGCAGCGCTGCAGCTTAATGGCCTGCATGCGGTGAGCAGTAGTGGTAATCGTGCCCAGGTCAATCTACTGATGGATACCCTGATTGAGATGATGCAGGCCAACCCGACAGGCGTCACCAACGGTAATTATCAGGCGACACTCGACTCCACCATGACCATACCGATATTTACCGAGTGTGCCGAGTACTACAGTGGTAGCTCCAATGTCTCAGCCACCAGTTGTACTCCGGCGGCCCTTGCCGCCTATGATGTCAACACCTGGTTTTACGGCACCCCCTCCGGCATCAACCGCAGTGGAGGCGTGGTGAGTCAGCTGCCGGTGTCACCGGTGGTCACCATCAACTGTCGCTCCGGCTCCTGCGCCGACGGCCAGATTCATGACATCTGTATCAGTTGGCAGGAGCAGGGTGTGGTGGATAGTGTCACCACTTTTGATTGTGCCGGTACTGCAGTCGCTGCCGGGTCGACGCAGATGGTTATCTATTCGGTGACATTCTGATGCTCCGTTACTCTCATCCTCGTATGTCATCACCTCAGCATGGGCTCTCTCTGGTCGAGATCATGATCGCCATGACCATCGGCCTGTTGGTGATTGCCGGCATATTTCAGCTCTTTCTCAATACCCGCCTTAGTAATAGCACCCAGAACGGGATGTCCAGCCTCTATGAGAATGCCCGCTATGCGATGTTTATTCTGGGGGAGGATCTGATGATGGCCGGCTATGATAACGCCACCGGCACCATTCCCCAGGGGATTACCGCCAGTGTAGACAATAATAGTGGAGACGAGATCACCATCAGCTATCAGTCGACGCGCGATTGTACCCGTATCGGTACCGGTACCCCCGGTGGCACTATCACCAACCGTTACTTTATCGGAACCTCCAACGGGGTGAGTAATCTGATGTGCCAGGGGAGCGTCGGGGGTACTCAGCCGCTGGTGGAGGGGGTGGAGAATATGCAGTTCCTCTATGGCGAAGATCTCGACAATGATAATATCGCCGATCTCTATGTCAGCGCCCCCAATGTCACCGACTGGACAAGAGTCGTCTCGATACGGGTCGCCCTCCTCATCGCCTCGATGGAGGATGTGGCGACTACCGCTGACAGCAACGGCTATATTCTCTTCAATCCCCCCCCTATCACCCCCACCACCAACCTCCTGCAGCGAAGACGGGTCTTTAACCGGCTTATCCTCCTGCGCAACAATATCAGCTAAGGGAGTCCGCTTCGATGTCACCGTTAAGGCAATCACAGCAAGGAACGGTGTTGGTGATGAGCCTGCTCATCCTGTTTGTGATGACGATGATGGTGGTCACATCCACCGAGACGGTCACCATCGACGAGAAGATGAGCTATAACTACCAGTTGGCCACCATCGCCTTTCGCACCGCAGAGTCACTGAATGAGGACACCATCAACCTCACCACACCCACCCATCCCGGCTATAGTGTGGCGACCGATCCCGCGGTCCAGGTGATGGTGGGCGGCAGCTATAGCGTAAATCATGATAGTGATTCCAGAAATTTCATTCTGTCAGAGGATGATTCGGCGACGATTACTGTTACTCAAAACGGCGCCTCGGGTTTTGCCGAGGGATTTAGCCTGAATTTTATGGTGATCCCGTTTCAGTTACAGGCACTGGCAACCACCGGTGGCGGGGTCACCTCTACCCATGTTCAGGCGATTGACCGTCTGGCGCCGGCGATGTAACAGTATGATAAAGGAGAAGCTACGATGAAAATGTTCTGGTTTAAGATAGCGGTCACCGCAATTCTTATCTTGATGGTTTTGATGCCGACCCTCACCCGGGCGGAGCCATTTCGGATCGTTGGTGCCGAGTTTGGTAATCGCATCGAAGCGACCACTATACGGGTTGTCCCGGCAGCGGTTGAGGGTGAGGCGGGGAGTGTCTACTTTACCCGCGCGGAGCGGGCCGACCTCACCGAAACCCTGCCCCTGGCTACCACAGTCAGCTACACCTGTGGTGATGAACAACTGGATGGAGAGCATTCAACACTTGCCCCCTATCAGGGGCGGGGGGGGCTGCTCGTTCCCGATATAGAGAGTGGTGAGATTAAGTACATCAGATGGGATTATGTGGAACCGCAGTTGTGATGTAACCGTTCAGACCCCCCTGCTTTTTTAACCCTCACCCCTACCCTCTCCCGCTGGGAGAGGGAGAACAGGCGATGGGGTCTGAACGGTTACCTATCGTTGCGCTTATCGGCTTTCTGCAACCAGTGTTTTCAGGGTTCTCGGGTATAAGAAGAGGGGACGATAAACGAATAGCGTGGCTCTTTATGTCCGCTGCTAAATGCTAAAATACCTTATTCACTAATGCTGTAGATGGAGACTCTACGATTAATACTGCTAGTTGGATGCTCTGTATCCATCAACTCATACTCTCCTTTCCCTGTTGAAAGTAGACGGTTAACATCAATATTGTACGCATGAATTAGGTAATCTTTAATAGCCTGTGCTCTTTTTCGCGAAAGCTCTAAATTATAATCCTCGCCACCCGCCGCGTCGGTGTGTCCCTCAACTACAAACTTCATATCCTCAAGCTCTTCAGAGTTCAAAGCAAGTCCAAGCTCATGAATCTGAGCCTTTGCATCGGGCGATATCTGATAGGAGTTATAATCAAATTTAATATTAAAAGAGATAACTGTAGGTTGAGATTTAGGTGGTTCTTCCTGACCAATGAGTGCAATGCTACGGGTTTTTGCTGCAGGCTTCTGCTCATGATGAGGCTTTAGCTTATCTATTAACTCATCCTTACTTACCGTCTTAGAACCGTAATAGACCTCATTTCGTTGCAAATCATCGGCAGATACGGTCCCAGAAACAGACACCGACAAAAACAAAATAACTGCAATGAACTCTTTCATAAAATTACTCTCCTTCCACATAAAGACAAAAACTATCATCCATATTAAAGAGGTGGACAACCCTCCTCCCCTTCTTGAATGTAATGCTATCCTTAGACATATTGGTGCCACCAATCCTCATATCCGACTCATCAATAATCAGCTTTCCCTGCTGCCAACAGCGCAACTCATTTACACCACTAATTTCACGACTCATATCACTCTCTTTTGAACCCCTGTTTGTCCGGCTATAGGTCTGAAAATAGTTATTGCCATTTGATATATTGGGGGTAGAGTCAGAGTTTGCCTTATTATCAGACAGCTCAGCAGTAGCGACGCCATGATTTAGCATCAACAAAACGGATAAAAAAAGAAGTTTCAACATAGGATTTATACCATTATCAACATTAAATTATTCATACACATCACCATAAACCTATTTTGATTAGTTGGTGATTATTGTAAACATGCCCTCACCAACTCTTCCACGAAGAAGCTTATTATAGATCTGACTGATCTCAGAGAAGGTGTCAATTTTTAATGGGGTAAAATCACCTTTTCTCAACTTGGCAGGTAACTCCAGATAGATATCATTATAGAATGCAAGGCAGTAAATTGACTCATTAAGACCTTCTTCATTCGCCTTCATAACAAAGGGGGATGATCCTGGTAAGCGTAACTGTCCGGATTCCGCCAAAAATGGGTCAGATGAAAATCGGTTCGGAAAAAACCTGACAATACTCTTATCCGCGTTTTGATAATAACAGTGAAGGTATGAGTTTGAATTAGCAGTAACCGTTAGTAGAACCTCCTCTCCCCGTTCATATCTCTTTTTACCATTTGTCGCTTCTATATTGACCCGAACGATCTCTCTGCTATTTCTCTGGGCGTTACCAGATGACCCAGCAGCTTGTGTGGGACTGCTATCCTGATAATCCGATTGCTCACGCCCATCTTCTGCTACAGAGATCTTTTTCTCTTCCGCTGAAGGCGGTTCTGATTCACTGTCATTAGCGAGAATAAGTCTTTTCTTCTTTTTACCCTTTGCCAGGCGTTCAATGGGAATTGAGTTAGGAGTAGAGTCCAAAAACGCCTTAAAAAAGTCCAAATCAACATCTGGCTTCATCTCAAGACCAAGTCTTTGTTTATATTTGATAACCGCTTGCTGATACTCTTCGTCAACATCATAGTTAGTCAATTCGGCATTATAATAACCACGGAGATATAATTGAGTTTTAATATACTGGGTCAGCGTCCCTTGAGTCACCATAGTATAGAACCAATCCCCTATCTCATCATTAATATCCGGATGTTCCCCGTCAACCCCCATACATTTCCAATAAGGAACCTTAAGTAATTTTCCAAATAACTCAATTGCTGCCATCTCGATCAATGCCCGCAGTGCCTTTGTTGTACCCTCATTTCGATTGTTCTGAATCGAATAATTAAGACCAAACTTTTGTAATAGCCCTAACTCTGCAAACTGACCTTCCCCAGCCTTGTAGATCGCAACTGAGTTTCTAGAAATCACACCCGGAATAACGCTCATATTGTGCGTAGTGATGATACTGAGGTCTATACCTAGTATAGAGCCGGAGGCGCTTACCGAACTTCCGGCACCCACAGTTACTCCCTGTCCCGCAATAGAGCCCGTCGCATCGCCACCAATATCTGCCTGTTTTCTTACAATATCCTTGTCCATTTGCGATATGGAACCACGAATATCATATGGAGGAACACGCTGATACGCATCTTTTTGTCCAGCGAGATCCAGAAATGAGACCAAATTACCCGTATCTGCACCGTAAGTGACAACGCTAATAGCCTGACTTCTTCTGGTCATATCCGAAATAGCGGATATCAGCATATCTCTTGTTCCCGCCTTTACCGCGCCTGTATTATCTTTCATGTCTTCTACTAAGGTAACAATATCACCCATACCAAAGACGAGGAACATATTATCCATACAGCGCAGGCCATCAGAAAAATCGGTCATATTACGAACCGGATCATCCTCAAGACCATCTTTCATGATATCGACTTCCTTCTTAACATCAGGCGCGACATTGGTTACGCAGCCACTTGCCATCAGGAGCACCACAAAGAGACCATATAGATTCTTGATATTCATTTTATAATTAATTCAAATAGCTCTGAAAGTTTATTTACACTTACCCGTATTTATAACATCACCAGTAATAATTACATCGACCGAACGCGGCATTTGTCCGATCTTATTACCCGCCTGGATATTACCGATTTCTACATTTCCACAATCTTCCTCTTCCATAGACCCTACGCCTGAGCTATTTTCTGTTGATTCACTTTTCACACGGTTTTGGATCGCTTTCTTTCTAGCGACTTTTGCATTTTGGAGATCAGTTAAATCCAAATCCCCCGAAACGCCGCTCAGCGGGAATATAAACATCGTAATTACAAATGATACTATGAGAAGAAGATTAGAGCCTCTGTTCATATTTTACCCACAATTTTTTCATGTTCCACAGCCACCGATATAGTCGTATCTGTGCTGAGATTAGGAATAAAAAAAGGGCAGGGTTGCAAAAAGAAAAGCTATCTGCAACCCCACCACCTAAGTAAATACTAAAAAACTAATCAGTCACTGAACCAATACTTGTATTATTGGTATTTGCGATCCCACTATTACCCTGAATCACAGCACCAACACTAACATTTGTCCTGACATCACCACCCACACGCGCATTTTTCACAGAACCAATGTTTGTTTCATTGGTGTTGGCAATACCCGAATTACGCTGAATAATTGCGCCGACATTGGTATTGGTCCTAACATCACCCCCTACAGATGAATTGGTGACAGAACCAACATTTGTTGTATTTCTGTTGGCGATCCCTGAGTTGCCTTGGATAACAGCACCTACATTGGTATTCGAAGAAAAGTCACCGCCTACAGCGGAATTTTTGGCAGAACCGAGATTAGCTTCGTTACTGTTTGCAATACCACTATTGCCCTGGATGACTGCACCTACATTGGCGTTACTCCGGAAGTCGCCTCCCACAGATGCATTCTCAGCTGACCCAATATTTGCCGAGTTACGATTGGCTATGCCACTATTCCCCTGAATTACAGCTCCTGCACGAACATTTGAGGTGAAGTCTCCACCAACGCGTGAGTTTTCAGCAGATCCCAGATTTGCATCATTTCTGTTGGCAATACCGCTATTGCTCTGAATCACTGCGCCGGTTGCAACATTCGAGCGAAAATCACCCCCTACACGAGACTGCTTCGCTGAACCAATATTGGTATCGTTGGTATTCGCAATACCACTGTTATTCTGAATTACCGCACCAGCACGCACATTTGAACGAAAATCTCCGCCAACTGCCGACTGTTTAGCAGAACCAATTGCGGCATCGTTACGGTTAGCAATGCCACTATTATTCTGAATCACAGCCCCTGCCCGCACATCAGTATTCACATCTCCTCCTACAGAAGCAGCCGATATCCCCGTTGAATAGGCAGAAAATGCAACAGCCATCACCGCAACTAATTTTAATTTACGCATAACTAACTCCTTATTAAAACAACATGTTATATTATA
>JADFYS010000095.1 GCA_015232955.1 Gammaproteobacteria bacterium | reverse complement strand
AATGCCTCCGGAGGCGAGCACACTATAGGCGTGTGTCAGTTGCAGCGCGGTCACCGAAATACCGTACCCGTAGCCGAGAGTCGCCTTATCCACGGTTCGCCACTGCTGATACTCATTGAGATAGCCACTCGACTCCCCCGGAAACCCCGAATAGGTCGACATCCCGAATCCAACGCGATCGAGGAGATTCCAGAAGGCCGAAGAGTCAAGTTTGAGGGCGATCTGGCTCGCACCGACATTACTCGATTTTTGAATGACACCCGAGACATCGATAAGACCGTAGTTATGGCTGTCACGAATGGTGAATCCGGAGATGGTCACTCTGCCCGGATCGGTGTCGATGGGGGTCTGTGGCTGATAGTGGCCACTCTCTAAGGCAGCGGTCACCGTAAACGGTTTCATCGTCGATCCCGGCTCAAAGATATCGGTCACCGCACGGTTACGAAGGTGATCCATATTCATATCGCTGCGATCATGAGGGTTATAAGATGGATAGTTGACCAGCGCCAACACCTCACCACTTTGCACATCGATCACCACTGCTGAACCGGTGATCGCCTCGTTCTTCTTCACCGCCACCATCAACTCGCGATAGGCGAGATACTGAATACGGCGATCGATACTGAGGGCGATTGAACGGCCGTCCCGCGGTTGACGGATGCTCTCGATATTTTCGACGATGTTACCGAGGCGATCCTTCAACACCCGCTTGCTGCCGGCGACCCCTTGCAGCTGATCCTGAAGCATCAGCTCTACCCCCTCCTGACCTCGACCGTCAATATTGGTAAATCCGACGATATGGGCCGACACCTCCCCCAAGGGGTAGAAGCGCTGATACTCCTGATCTGTCGCAACCCCCGGGATCTTTAACGCCAGCACCTTTTCAGCCAACTCGGGTCTCACCTTTCGGCTCAGATAGTAGAACTCCCGCTGCTGCCGCTGCTCTAGCTCCTTGCGCAGTGTTCCCGCTTTCATCCCCAACAGTTGCGCCAATTGCGCCAACTGCGGATGGTCGAGGTTAATCTGTTTCGGGTTGGCCCAGATCGACTCCACCGGGGTGCTAATCGCCAACGGCTCACCATTGCGATCGGTGATAATGCCACGGTGAGCGGGAATGGTGACGGTTCGTAGATAGCGTGCATTCCCCTGCCCCTTAAGGAAATCACGCTGCTCAAGATTGATCTGCAGCAGCCGCAGCACCAGTGCCACCGCTCCAAGGAGGAGAACGCCCTGTAGCAGATAGAAGCGCAATCCTGTTCCGGGAGTGATCTCCTGACGGTTCCGTTTCTGCTTCATAGCCCTAGGGAGAGACTCCTGTCAGCCGTTCCGGACGGACCATAATGATCTCATTGTGTGCCGGCATCTCCATCCCCAGCTCATTACGCGCCAACCGCTCAACCCGGCCATGTCTCGCATGCGCCCCCTGCTCCAGCTGCAGCCGTCCCCACTCACTATTGAGTTCATCCCGGGTCTGCTGCAGCCCCTGCAGCTCGATAAAGAGCAGACGCGAGTAGTGGATGGTAAAGATCACCCCCAACGCCGAGACAAAGAGTGCAGCACCAAGAACCCAAGGGAGTGCCCGCCCGCTCATGCCACCTTCTCCGCCACCCGCATCACCGCACTCCGCGCCCGCGGGTTGCGTCGCACCTCTTCTACCCCTGGTCGCACCGCCTTCCCTACCAACCGCAGATGGGGAGGCTGGAGCTGATCCTGACGCAGCGGGAGATCGGGATGATGCTGCTCCCCCCGTGACGCCTCGCGCATAAACCGTTTTACCCGCCGATCTTCAAGGGAGTGAAAACTGATCACCACCAGCCGCCCCCCAACCGCGAGCGCCGGAATCACCTGCTGTAACAGCCGCTCAAGCTCCTCCAGCTCGCGATTAATCTCGATCCGAATCGCCTGAAAAGTGCGTGTCGCAGGGTGGCGATCCCGTTCATGACGGGGGGTTGCTGCGGCGACAATCTCAGCCAGAATTCGCGTCGTAGTGATCTCCCCCTCCTGCTGACGGTAACGGAGAATCGCCCGCGCAATACGCCGAGCGTAGCGCTCTTCACCATACTCCCACAGCACCCGAATCAACGCCTCTTCACCCACCGAAGAGAGCCACTGCGCTGCGGTGATCCCGCTACTGCTGTCCATCCGCATATCGAGCGGGCCCTCCTGGCGAAAACTGAAGCCGCGCCCCGCCTCATCGAGCTGGGGGGAGGAGACACCGAGATCGACGATAATCCCGTTCACCCTCCCAAGAAGGCTCCGCGTTTCAAGATGCGTGGTAAGGGTAGTGAAGCGGGCGTGATAGAAGCTAAAGAGGGGGTGGTTAGAAAATTGCTCGGTCGCCGTAGCCATCGCCGCTGGGTCGCGATCAAAGGCGACAAGCAGACCACTCCCCTGCAGCTGCTCAATAATTGCACCACTATGCCCCCCACGCCCAAAGGTTGCATCGACATAGATCCCCCCGGGGGAGACCTGCAGCGCTGCCACCGCCTCCTCGAGCAGAACCGTCACATGAGATGCCGCTTCCGTCACCATTAGAGAGAGAGCGCCTCAAGATCCGCAGGAATCTCGCCGCTTTTGAGATCAACCCCCTGCCAACTCTCATTGCGTTGATCCCAATGCTCCTCATCCCACAATTCAAATTTTTTCCCCTGACCAATCATCACCATCTTCTTGGTTAACATTGCGTGTTTGCGTAATTTTGAGGGGATGAGCAGACGGCCATTACCATCCATATCGACATCTGTCGCGTTTCCCAACAGCTGTCGCTTCACCATAGCGGTTAACGGATTGATACTCGAGAGGGCGTCCAGCTGCGGCTGCAGCTGTTCCCATTCAGGAAGAGGGTAGATAGCGAGACACTTTTCAGCCGTATCGACAGTAATCACCAGCCGACCTTCACAGATCGCCATCAACTGCTCGCGAAAACGGGTCGGGACGGCCATACGCCCCTTCACATCTAGACTTAGCTCAACGACCCCCCTAAACACCACGCTACCTCTAGGTTAAAAAACCAATAAATTCCACAAAAAACCACTATACCCCACTTTTTGTCACTATAAAGTGTTCAAGGGAGGAGGTCAAGCCAAAACCAGACATAACTTTTATATCTGACAAGGGGTTACCTCAGCTTTGTATAAAGAGAAAACGGAATTTTTACCCCAGTTTTTCATTAGGATAGATTGACCACTTAACAATCAACATTAAGAGTCAACTGGATCTTGCAAGAACAGAATGGAAACAGAGAAGAGAACAGACAAAAAGATCCACTCTCCCCCGATTTTGGCGAAGAAAAGTGAAGAGAAGGGTATGGATGGCCCCACCAACCAACAGAGAACTATTGGCAGCAGTAACCGTAATGTCATTAAGGCTGTCCGCTACCCTTAACTGAATGAGATTAGAAGAGGGGGGGACGAAAAGGGGGGAGTTGGCCGATAAGCCGGATTCTGTCGTAGACAGCCATTCATCTGGGATCGATGTCACCATCGACCTCTAGCAACCTACCCGGGAGCAGTGCGGGCCGCACCTCAGCTCCCCTATTTGGTCTTGCTCCGGGTGGGGTTTACCTTGCCACCAACTGTTACCAGCGGTGCGGTGCGCTCTTACCGCACCCTTTCACCCTTACCTGATCCCTGAGGACCATCGGCGGTCTTCTCTCTGCTGCACTTGCCGTCGGCTCACGCCGCCCAGGCGTTACCTGGCACCCTGCCCTATGGAGTCCGGACTTTCCTCCCTCCCCACTCAGGGGAAGAGCGACTGTCTGGCCAACTCCCATCACCAAGATACCCTGAGACGAGAAAAAAAGCGAGCGGTTGATTATTGCCCGCCTCACCATCATTTGAATAGTCCCCCCCATAACTACCAGTCAGGATTTTAGGACTATGAAGATCGTTATCCGCTACTTTTTTAAAACGCTACGCCTGCTCATAGGTCCACCACTGCTGCTTGGCGAGTGGCTGACCACCCCTCGCGGAGTCGTCCGCACTCCCGAGGCGCAAGAGAAGGTGAATGCCGAAACGGCAAAACTGGCGCTCTATCAATTCAGAACCTGCCCCTTCTGTATCAAGGTACGCAAAGAGATTAAAAGATACTCCCTTGAGATTGAACTCAGAGACGCTCGGGGCAACGCTGAACACCGTCAGGCGCTGAAACAGGGTCTAGGGAAAATTCAGGTGCCCTGTCTCAGGATTGAGAAGGGGGAGGGAGAGGTGGTGTGGATGGAGGAGTCCGCAGCGATTAACCGTTATCTTCAACAGCGCTTTGGACTCCTGGAGGAGGAAAAGTAGAAGTAGAGAGAAGGATCGCCCCTTTAGCGGCGGCGCCCCCCCTTCCCTTTCAGCTTCGGTTTCTCATCCCGAACCTTAAGATTGCTGTTCATAAAAGACTTGCCATTCAAGGCAGCCATCGCGGCCCGGGCCTCATGCCCTTCCATATCTACAAAGGCAAAACCTTTGCAGAGACCACTAAAGATATCCCGCGGCATCTCTATCTTGCGCACGGTTCCGAATTCAGAGAAAAGTTCCGTGATGTCTTTTTCTGTTGCCTGCGAGGCGATACTACCGACAAAGAGGGTTTTCATGAAGTCTGTCCAGATCTGTCATTGGAGATAACCTCCACCAGCAGCGGCAAAAACCACAGAAGTAGAGGGGAAATCTCAGAAAAGGGATCTCCTCACGCCCCGAGGTGACGGAGGGAGGAGATCGGAAGCGGGCAGGGCGAGAGTGCTAGAGCCGGATCGGCTCTCGCCCCTCTACGCCCAGAACAACAGCTGAACTACTGCGGAACAACATTACTGGCCTGAGGGCCTTTGGGTCCATCTTCAACATCAAAACTTACTGCCTGCCCCTCGGCAATGGTCTTGAAACCGGTGCCCTGAATCGCGCTAAAGTGAACAAAGACATCCGACCCCCCGTTATCCTGAGAGATAAAGCCAAAACCTTTGGATTCGTTGAACCACTTAACTGTGCCTGTAGCCATAGTAATTACCTTAATACCTTTACAAAAAATTAAAAATGAACAAAAACGGATCTGTCTACAGGTTTGAAGAGGTGAATCTAGAAGTAACCATGAGGGAACTGCTGCAACTGCCAAAAACAAATACTGTAGCGGATGCAACTATAGTCGAATAGCGTCCTCTTTACCATAGTGATATTCTATGAGGATGGAATTTTTCCTGAAAAATGTCGATTCACCTACCCCAATACCGACGCAATCGGGCAAACTGCCCCGGAGAATGTGGTGTTTTGCCCCAAAAAGGCTACAATGTCATCTCCTCCCCCACTGAGGCAGTAGGCTAGAGAAGTGTCTTTTCCCGGCTCAACACAAGGTGTCACCCTCTTGGAGTTGCTCATTGTAATTGCCATTGCCGCCATCTTTTCGACTCTGGCCATGCCCTCCTTTAGCACCATGATTCAGAACAGTCGCCTCACCTCTACCCACAACAGTCTCCTCTCGGCACTGCAGTTCACCCGGGCCGAGGCGGTCACCCGCAAACAGAGTGTCACCCTCTGTCGCAGTAGCAGTGGTAGCAGCTGTGGCGGCAACTGGGAGGCTGGCTGGATCATCTTCAACGATCTCGATGGTGATGGTGCGGTGGATGGCGGAGATGGGGATCAGGTTCTGCGCCTGCAGCAAGAGGTGGATAGCGGAGTCACCGTCCGTTTTAGCAACGGTGCCAATCAGATCACCTTTACCCCCCGTGGAACCACCCCTCAGAGTGGCACTCTGCGGATCTGTGACAGTCGTGGCGCATCGGAGGCGACGGCAATCATCATCACCCCCTCTGGTCGCGCCCGTCGGGGAAGTGATGGTGATAGTGATGGCGTTGTAGATGATGATAGTGGAAACAGCATCTCATGTCCCTGAAGAGACGCCCCACCCCCCCTCTTGACCAAGGGTTCACCCTACTCGAGGTGATGATCGCCATCGTCATCTCCAGCATCGGCCTCCTTGGGGTCGCAGCGCTGCAGCTGGGGGGGCTACACGCCGTCAACAGCACCGGCAACCGCAGCCAGGCCAATCTTCTTGCCGATGATCTGATAGAGATGATGCAGGCCAACCCCACTGCGGTCCTCGCCGGAAACTACACCACTGCGCCCGTTGCCAACAACATTAACAACAACTGCATGGAATCCTATTCAGGATCGAGCAATGTCACTGCGGCCAACTGCACTCCGGCACAGCTGGCAGCCTACGAACTGAGCGCCTGGTTTTTCGGATTTCCCTCCGGGGTCAGCCGAAACGGAGGGGTGGTCAATCAGATCCCGGTCTCGCCGGTGGTGGCCGTCACCTGTAGCGATGTCACCACAGAGACCCCCACCAACATCCCCTGTAGTGACGGCTCCCCCCACACCGTCTGCATCAGCTGGCAGGAGCAGGGGGTGGTGGGCAGCGCCAGTGCCACCGACTGTAGCGGTGCAGCAGTCACTGCCGGCTCCACCCAGACCATCCGCTATACGGTGAGATTTTAACTATGGCCGGCAACCACCCACAGGAGCGAGGTTTCTCTCTGGTCGAACTGATGGTCGCCATGACCATGGGGCTCATCGCCATCGCCGGGGTGTTTCAGATCTTCAACAACACCAAGCAGAGCAACAGCACCCAGGAGGGGATGTCACTCCTCTATGATAACGCCCGTTACGCCCTCTATCTTCTCACCGAAGAGCTGATGGCCACCGGTTACGACGGAGGGGACGGTTCGGTAACCCAGGGGATTGTCACCACCGATAGCGCCGTGGATAGTGATACCCTTGCCGACACCATCGATAACAGTAACGGTGATCAGATCACCATCAGCTACGACTCTGCCACCGACTGTCTCGGCAACAACCCGGGGGCGGAGCAGAACAAGATTGTCCAGTTCTCCATCGTCAACGCCGGACTCAACTGGCGCTGCCTCTATAACGGCGCCGTCACCGCCCAGACCATGGTCGAGGGGATAGAGAACATGCAGATCCTCTATGGCGAGGATACCGATGGCGACCTCATCGCCAACAGCTACCGCAGCTTTGGCAATGTCACCAACTGGAACAACATTGTCAGCTATCGTCTTGCCCTGCTCGTCGCCTCGGTAGATGATGTCGCCCCCACCAGTGACACCAATAGTTATGTACTACTCAACAACCCCCCTATCACCACGACGACCAACCTTCTGCAGCGGCGCCGGGTCTTCAGTCGCACCATCATGATCCGTAACCGCTGATGCGCTACCACTATCGACAACGCAAACCACGGGGAATGGTGCTGGTGATCACCCTGCTCATGATGTTTGTTCTCACCTCACTGGTGGTGCTCTCCACCGGCAATGTCACCCTGAGCGAGAAGATCGCCCACAACTACCAGCTAACCACTGCCGCCTTCCGCGCTGCCGAATCGGCAGTGGAAGAGACTATCGACCTTATCGACACCACCAATGTCAACTACAACAATGGCGCTGATCCGGTAGTCATCGTCATGTCCGGTGGTAACTACAGTGTCAATTACGACAACAGCGATGGC
>JADFYS010000094.1 GCA_015232955.1 Gammaproteobacteria bacterium | reverse complement strand
ATAACGCAGAAGAGTCGCACTTATCGGCTTTCTGGAACCAGCGTTTTCAGGTATCTTGGGTATAAGCGCGACTTTTCTCGGCTCTGGCTCCTGCTTCGCACTACCTCCTGCATCCTTGCAGTCGTGCGTGATGAATCCTTTGAATAGCCACGCGTCTCGACTCGCTGAAATCTATAGTTTTCATTGATTAAGGGTATAGCTAGTACAGGATATGAGGTTGCGTTCACAACGAACGACATAAGTTAGTGGGGTTCTAGGGGGGAGTATGCTGAGAATCACTAAAAAGCTGTTTACCGATCTTGCCATCTGGATGGGTAGCCTCGGTTTTGTCATCGGTTTTCTCTTCCCCCCCTTTACCGTTATCCTTGGATTTGACCCAGAACGGGCCTACAGCGTCACTTTCTGGATTATCTGCGTCCTTGCCGGGATTTTGGTCGCCTTTTTCAACTACTGGTTAGCCAATAAAATCGTCAGAAAGCGGTTGAAACAGCTTGCACTCCATATGCGCAAAGTGGAGCAGGCGATTGATAATGCGGTTCATAATGGGGATTGGTCTGAATGTAGTCCCGAAGAGTGCAATTTTATTATCGACTCTGAGGATGAGCTTGGCGACTGTGCCAAATCCTTCAATGATCTGGTGGGTGCTCTTTTTCGTTCGCACGAGGTCGAGGGGGCGGTTACCGATCTCACCAAAGCGTTATCCAGTCAGCTTGATCTCGATCTTCTCAGTCGTAAGGCGTTGGAGTTGCTGCTGCACCATACCGGTGCTGTCGCTGGGATGGTGATTACCAGTAATAGTGGGGGAGAGGTGATCTCGGCCAACCACGGCATTCGCAATCCGGAGAAGATTATGGGCAGTCACCATGTCCGCTTGGCGTTTACCAAGCGGGAGATCATCTCGGTCAAGATTCCTCAGGATGTCCATATTGAGGCGGTGCTGGCGGATTTCAGGCCGACCGAAGTGTTGGTGATTCCGGTAGTCTTTAAAGATGCAGTCCTTGGGGCGGTGATCTTGGCGACGGCGGAGCACTTCACCAGTGATACCCGTTGGGTGATCCAGTTTTTCCGCCAGGGGTTTGGTCTCGCTCTGAATAATGCGGTCATTCATGGTCAGATGCAGCAGATGGCAGCACTGGACGCCTTGACCGGAGCGCTTGATCGCCGTTTCGGGGTGAGTCGCCTTCAGGATGAGTTTGCCCGTTCTCGCAGAACTGAGGCGCCTCTGGCGGTATTGATGCTTGATCTCGATTTCTTCAAACAGGTGAATGATGTCTATGGCCACCTGACTGGGGATCGGGCGCTGGTAGAGACGGTCAAGGTGATTCGTCGGGTGCTGCGCGAGAGCGATGTCGTAGTGCGTTACGGGGGAGAAGAGTTTCTGTTGGTGATCCCTGGGGCAAATCGCGAAACTGCACGGATGACCGCCGAGCGTATTCGGGAGTCTATTGAGGGACTTTCCCTGACCGAGGGGGGGCGTGTAGTCGCTTTGACCGCGAGTATCGGTGTGACCAGCTACCCTGAAGACTGCTCTGCTGAGGTCAATGATCTGGTACGCAGCGCCGATCAGGCGCTCTACCATGCCAAAGAGCATGGCAGAAACCAGGTGGTCGTTTTTAGCGCCACCTGCATCAAATAGTGACCCTCATTTGCAGGATGCTCTGCTCCATTAGCATATTATCTCTTAGTTAACCAAACATCTGCAAACTTCACTTTGCAACAGTTCCTTCGCTTTTGGGTCATCTGAAGAGATGAACTGTCTCATCACCCCGGCGCTAACTTCGGTATAATGCCGCCTTTTGCATAGGTTTCTCTGGTTTCGATGTCATCTTCTATTACAACCCGTTTTGCCCCCAGTCCGACCGGATATCTTCATGTAGGGGGTGCCCGTACCGCCCTCTTCTCCTGGCTCCACGCCCGTCATCATGGGGGGAGGTTTCTGCTGCGTATAGAGGATACCGATCTCGAACGCTCTACTCCGGAGTCGGTGGAGGCGATTCTTGACGGGATGGCGTGGTTAGGGCTGGACTCCGATGCGGAGCCGGTCTACCAAACTGACAACTTTCCCCGCTATAACGAGGTGATCGATACCTTGGTTGCTGAGGGTAAGGCGTACCGCTGCAGCTGCAGTAGAGAGCGGCTAGAGACTCTGCGTGAAGAGCAGATGAAGAACAAGCAGAAGCCGAAGTATGATGGTCACTGCCGACACCGTGAGATCCCAGTGGAGATACCCCATGTGATCCGCTTTCGCAATCCGCAGGAGGGGGCGGTAGTGGTGGATGATCTCATACGGGGCAAGGTGGTGATCCATAACAGCGAACTGGATGACCTGATCATCCGTCGCAGTGATGGCTCTCCCACCTATAACCTGACTGTGGTGGTGGATGATTACGATATGGGGATCACCGATGTCATTCGTGGTGACGATCATATCAATAATACGCCTCGGCAGATCAATATGTTACGCGCCATGGGGTGCGAGCCTCCACGCTATGCCCATCTGCCGATGATCCTTGGTGATGATGGCTCACGCCTTTCGAAGCGCCATGGGGCGGTGAGTGTGATGCAGTATCAGGCCGACGGCTTTCTCCCTGAGGCGCTACTCAACTATCTGGTGCGACTGGGGTGGTCGCATGGAGAGCAGGAGATCTTCTCACGAGAGGAGATGATCTCCCTCTTTGCCCTTGGTGATGTCAATCGCGCCGCCTCCAGCTTTAATCGTGACAAACTGCTCTGGATCAATCAGCACTATCTGAAAATAGCGGATTCAGGGCGCTTGGCGCAGCTTCTGCTCCCATTTTTGCACGATCTCGGGGTCGAGATCCCCTGTGATGAGCGGCTTGAGGCGATTATTGTGGCGCAGCGCGAGCGGGCGCAGACCTTGGTGGAGCTGGCAGAGTGCTCACTCTTCTATTTTCGTGATTTTGAACAGTACGATGTCAAGGCGGCCAAAAAGAGTCTCAAACCCGACTCCGCACCGGCGCTGCAGCGGCTTGGTGAGAAGCTGGCAGCGCTGCAGCAGTGGCAGCGGGCAGAGATCCATGGCGTTATCGAGGCAGTGGTTTCGGAGCTGGCAGTGGGCTTTGGCAAGGTGGCGATGCCGCTGCGGGTTGCGGTTACGGGTGGCGCCCCTTCCCCCGATCTCGATCTGACGCTACAGCTGGTGGGCAGAGAGGCGGTACTGCGCCGGATAGAACGGGCACTCAGATTTGTAGGAGAGTTGTGATGGAAGAGCAGGGTTCAGGCGGAAATAACTTTATTCGCCACTACATTAACCGCGACCTTGAGACGGGGCGGTTCGACGGGCGGGTGGTGACCCGTTTCCCCCCAGAGCCAAACGGCTATCTCCATATCGGCCACGCCAAATCGATCTGCCTCAACTTCGGCATCGCCACCGACTATCACGGACACTGCAATCTCCGCTTTGATGACACCAATCCAGAGAAGGAGACTCCCGAATTTGTGGCGGCGATCGAGCGCGATGTCGCTTGGCTCGGTTTTCAGTGGCACGACCGCCCTCTCTACGCCTCGGACTACTTTGAGCAGCTCTACCACTATGCGCTGGAGCTGATTGAGCAGGGGAAGGCCTATGTTTGTGAACAGACGCCGGAGGAGATGCGTTTGAGTCGCGGTACCCTGACCCAGGCCGGCAAGGCCAGTCCATGGCGGGATCGATCGGTGGCGGAGAATCTGCAGCTGTTTACCGAGATGCGTCAGGGAAAGTTTGGCGATGGGAGCAGAGTTCTTCGCGCCCGAATCGACATGGCATCGCCCAATATGAATATGCGTGATCCGACGCTCTACCGCATTCGTCACGGGGTGATTCACCATCAGACCGGCAACGAATGGTGTCTCTATCCGATGTATGACTACACTCACCCCATCTCTGATGCGCTGGAGGGGATCACCCACAGCCTCTGTACCCTCGAATTTGAGGACCATCGTCCACTCTACGACTGGGTGTTGGAGAATATTTCACTACCACACCATCCACAGCAGATCGAGTTCTCCCGCCTCAATCTGCAATACACAGTGGTCAGCAAACGCAAACTGTTGCGCCTGGTGAGTGAGGGACATGTCTCTGGCTGGGATGATCCGCGAATGCCGACTCTGGCGGGGATGCGTCGTCGTGGTTACACTGCGGCCTCTATTCGCACCTTCTGTGATCGCATTGGGGTGACGAAAGCCGACAACTCGGTCGAGATGGGGGTGCTGGAGAGTTCGGTGCGCGACGATCTCAACCACAACGCACCGCGGCGGATGGCGGTCCTGCAGCCGCTTAAGGTGATTATCAGCAACTACGCCGCAGATTGTGAGGAGCTGCTTACCGCCCCCAACCACCCCCAACGCCCCGAGATGGGTGAGCGGGTGATACCCTTTAGTCGCGAGATCTGGATCGATCGTGATGATTTCCGTGAAGAGCGGCCCAATAAGCACTTTAAACGGCTGGTGAGTGGAGGTGAGGTTCGCCTGCGTAACAGCTATATCATCCGCTGTGACAGGGTCGAGAAGAGTGAAACGGGAGAGGTGGTGACCCTCTACTGTAGTTATGATGAGCAGACTCTGGGCCGTAATCCTGCCGATGGACGCAAGGTGAAAGGGGTGATCCACTGGGTTTCAGCGGCACACGCAGTGGCGGCAGAGGTTCGGCTCTATGATCGTCTCTTTAACCGCCCCAATCCAGAGCAGGTTGCCGAGGGAGAGGATTTTCTCCACTCCCTCAATCCGCAGTCACTGACCATTCTCGAGAGCTGTTATCTCGAACCGGAGCTGGCAGAGAGCGAAGTGGGGGTGAGTGTTCAGTTTGAGCGGGAGGGGTACTTCTGTCTAGATTCAGAGCAGGAGCATGGTGGTCGCCCGATCTGGAATCGTACTGTGACCTTAAGGGACTCTTGGGCGAAGATTGAGGAGCAGCGGGAGCAGTAAAAGGGGATTTGCGGTGGAGTGGTGGCGGTCCGGCCCCTCAATCCAGACCGCTCTCATCGCCATAGTTGATCGTGATCTCCTGATCTTTTTTGATACGCTTGCAGGCGTAAAGATCGAGACCATCAAATTCGGCGCAAGGCTTGGTACTGTGGTTGATATAGCGCAGGAGATTCTTTCCGTTACAGCCGATCCACTCCCCCTCACTCTCTTCCACCCACAGTACATACATCCCGTTGCGGCGGGTTTTGGGGCCGGCATAGCTGCCGAGATATCGCCCTTTGGCAACCCCCTTGCGTGCAAAAAGCCCCTGGCCGTGCAGCGGGGAGTCGGCAACATAGAACAGTTTGGAGAGTGATTCGTCGTCAGTCATGGTGTTTATTAGCGATCAGGATTTGGTATGTGAATTTATGATGAGTCTACTATGAGCCAAGCGGAGCAGACCAGTTTTTTCTTGCGGGTGCAGCAGGCGCTGCTGGAGTGTGATTCCGCGCAGAAGGTGAAGGCAACGCACCACCTTGCCAAAGAGGTGGCGACGCTGAAGCTAGATCACGATAGAGAACTGCCGCTAGTGGTGGATCCGGGACGGCCTCTTCGGCCGGAGCTGGTGGTTCCGCGTCAACTGCCCAAGCGCAAACCGAACTCGATCGTCGGGCGGGCCACGCTCTATCACGCTGTCGCCCATATCGAGTTTAATGCGATTAATCTTGCTCTTGATGCTGCGGGTCGCTTTCGGGGGCTACCCGATGACTACTATTACGACTGGATTGGAGTGGCTGCGGAAGAGGCGTACCACTTTACCCTCATTCAGGCCCACCTCCGTCTTCTCGGTTACGATTATGGTGATTTTCCCGCGCATAACGGTTTGTGGGAGATGGCGCTCACCAGCAGGGAGGATCCTCTGCTGCGAATGGCGCTGGTTCCGCGCTATCTTGAAGCGAGGGGGCTGGATGTCAACCCCGGCATGGCGGCGAGGTTAAAACAGAGCGGTGATGATAATGGGGTTTCGCTGCTGGAGATCATCCTCCGGGATGAGATCGGCCATGTCGCGGTGGGAGATCGCTGGTTTCGTTATCTCTGTCAGCAGCGGCAGCTACCACCAGAGGAGAGCTATCGCCAACTGATCGCCCGGTATACCGATAATAAATCGCGTCCCCCCTATCACTTTGAAGCGCGGCGTGCAGCGGGGTTTAGTGAAGAGGAGCTCTCTCTGCTTGAAGGCTATCAATACCCCAAAACTCACAACCACTCAGGTGCTTAACTGCGGACTCCAAGACGATGACTATTGAAACGAATACCCTTCTGGAGATGGATGATCTCCCCCCCTTCTCTCGTATTCGGGTCGAGGAGGTGACCCCGGCGCTGGACGAGGTGCTGGCAGCGAATCGCAAGGGGGTGGCACAGCTGCTGTTAGAAGCGGGGGAGTCTCCTACCTGGGAGAGTCTGCTCGCCCCGCTGGAGGGGCTGGAGGACAGGCTGAATCGACTCTGGTCTCCGGTGAGCCATCTTAACGGAGTGATGAACAGTCCGGAACTGCGGCAGGTGGTCGATGATGCTCAGCTTAAACTCTCCGACTACTGGACAGAGATGGGGCAGAATGAGGCGCTCTATCACGCCTATCGCCGGATTCGGGAGAGTGAGGCGTTTTCCCGTCTCGATTGTGCGCAACAGCGGGTGATTGATAACGCCCTTCGCGATTTTCGTCTCTCTGGCATCGCCCTTCCTGCTGCGGAAAAAGAGCGGTATAAAAGCATGATGGCAGAGTTGAGCCAGCTTACCACCCGCTATAGCAACAATCTTCTCGATGCTACCAATGGCTGGCATAAGGGGTTGGCGGCGGAGACGCTGCTCGCGGGAGTACCTCACTCCGGCAGAGCACTGATGCGTCAGGCGGCGGAGAGCGCAGGAGAGGAGGGGTGGCGTATCACCCTCGATTTCCCCTCCTACTTTGCCATTATCACCCACGCCGATAACCGTGAGTTGCGGCAGGAGATCTACTGCGCCTACACCACCCGCGCCTCCGATCAGGGACCCCAAGCCGGGCAGTGGGACAACTCACCGCTGATGGAGCAGATTCTCCACATTCGTTATGAGCTGGCGCAACTCCTCGGATTTAACAGTTATGCCGAACGCTCTCTGGCAACCAAAATGGCAGAGGATCCAGAGCAGGTACTCACCTTTCTCAGAGACCTTGCCCGTCGTGCTCTGCCAATGGCGCGACAGGAGTTGCAAGAGGTGACCGTTTTTGCCAAAGAGCAGGGGCTCGCTGAACCGCTGCAGGCGTGGGATATGAGTTACTACTCTGAAAAGTTGCGTCAATCTCGTTACGCCATCTCTCAGGAGGATCTGCGTCCCTATTTTGCTCTGCCTCGGGTAGTTGAAGGGCTGTTTGCGCTGGTGGAGCGGCTATTTGGGGTGAGCGTCTCTCCGGCCAGCGCCGATCTCTGGCACAAGGATGCCACTTTCTATGAGATCTACGATGGTGCGGGGGGGATACGGGGACGGTTCTATCTTGACCCCTATGCACGACAGAAGAAAAGGGGAGGCGCGTGGATGGATGTCGCCCTTGCCCGAAGGC
>JADFYS010000093.1 GCA_015232955.1 Gammaproteobacteria bacterium | reverse complement strand
TCACCCAAAAGGTGAAACTGAAATATTGTAAATTTCATTGCATAATCATTGTGTTGATGGAGATAAATAGCGGTCAACTGCGGATTTTAGGATCACTCAATCTCCCACTGATGTACCGCCTGACCACTCTCCTGCCATTGAAAATAGCGCTGTACCAACTCACTCCCCGCCTGCTGCGGATCACGCTGTCGCTGCTCTATCCGCGTCAGCTGCCGCAGCTGCCAGTTCGCCCCATTCTGACCGGTGGCGATTCGTGCTGCAATGATATCGAGATAGGTGGCGATATCGGCCTCCAGCAGCCCCATTCGCCGGAGGCCATCTGCGGCAAGGGGGAGTAGCCGGGGCAGAAGGTCACCCGCCCGCCCCTGCTCACCGCCCTGCCACTGGAGGTGGGCGTCGAGACCCAGCCGCGCGGCACCATAGAAGTTATCTCGCGCTTGGGCAAAGCTGAGCAGCACCTCTCCCCGCACCAGTTTTGCTGTCAGAGCGGCGACCAGTCCCAGAAGAAATGCGATATTGGCGACGCTATCCACCGGAGTCGGGCCTGCGGGAAGGGTGCGGTGTTCAAAGCGGAGATGGGGTTGACCGTTGCTAGCAAAACCGATAATCGGCCGGTTCCAGCGCCAGATGGTGCCGTTATGAAGAGAGAGGTGCTCCATCTTCTGTGGGTCGGGCGCAAGTTCTGCCGGGAGTAGGGGCAGGTAGTGCTCCCGGTTCTCGACAAAGAGTTCATAGACAGAGCTGCGGACAAAGCCGCTACCGAAGGTCACCCGCCCCATCGGGCTGACACCGCCATCTTTCAGCCCACCCACTGCCACCGCCTGTTCAAAGAGGGGGATCCGGCTCTCTTGCCACAACCGTCTCCCAAAGAGGAGAGGGGAGTTGGCGGCAACGGCCACCACTGGCCCGGAGGCGAGCAGCAGCGCATTGTAGGTCGCACTGCCGAGGGCAAAAGGTGTCTGAAGATGGATCTGGAGCGAGGTGGTCGCCGCCTCGAGCATCACATCGGGGTGGTAAAAAGAGAGCTGCTCTTCACCATGAAGGTGAAACTGAAACGGTGCCCCTCGCCGCAAACGCATCAGCTCGCGATTGAGGGCATGATATCGCCCTGGCTGCGACATCGTCTCCAGGGTGAGCATCTCCGTCCTCAGCGTGGGAAGGGTACCGATCATTATCAGACCAACACCGAGACGGCCAGCGGTCTCTTGACAGAGAGACCAGCGCTGCTCCAACTGCTGCTGCAGCTCCGTCAGCAGGCGGGGAGAGGGGGGGATGGGCGGACTGTTGATCTCAATGTTAAAGCGGGAGAGCTCCGGAGTGCAGTCAAGTTGCCGCACCTGTTGAAGGAAGTGTTGATTCAGCGGTGTCGGCTCACCCCGAGGGGAGATGAGCCACCCCTCAAGCTCAAAACCGATACTCCCCCCCTCTTCGGCCAGCCCTCCTTGTGTAAACCACTGCTGCAGCAGCTCGGTTTCGGCTTCAAGACGGGCGGAAAACTGTTCAAAATGGTGCTTAAAGTAGCGATCCGCCTCTACATCCCGCCCCATCCCGCTCTCCGACCCGAGGGTTTCAGGTTAAAGTTTAAAGTTTAAAGTCTGACATCAACTTATTGAGCCGCTGCGACAGAGTGAGGATCTCATCACTCGCCTCTGCGGTGATATTGGCTCGCTTCACCGAACCATCAATGCTCGCTTTGATTCGGTTTAGAGCGCTATCGATATCCTTGGCAACGCCGTTCTGCTCTTGCGCCGCATGCGCCACTTTGCGATTCATATCGCTGATGATGGCGACATCGCCAGAGATGACATCGAGGGAGGCGACAGAAGAGCCGACAAAGCGGTTACTCTCCCGGGCAGAGTTGACCACCGCCTTCATCAGCGCTGTGGTGTGCTGAGAGTCGTGCTGCAGCGACTCAATCATCTTCCGAATCGTATCCGCTGAACCGTCGGTCTTGCCCGCAAGCTGCTGCACCTCCTCGGCGACCACCGCAAAACCCCGTCCTGCAGCTCCGGCCCGAGCCGCCTCGATCGCCGCATTCAGGGCAAGAAGGTTGGTCTGATGCGAGATGGTCTTAATCACCTTCAGCACCTTCTCAATCTCATTAATCTGCCCTCCAAGGTGATGGATCGCCTTCTCGCCACTCTCGATCTCTGTCATCATCTTGCTGATACTCTCCAGCGCCTTGTGCGAATCGGCGGTACTCTCACCCGACTCCCGGGAGGCGCGAACCGAGGTATCTGCCGTCTCCTTCGCCCCGGATGAGATTTCACCGACAGTGGCTACCATACGGTGAGTCGCTTCGGAGATCAGCTCCATCTCGCTCTTCTGCAGTGCAATATCTTTGGCCGCCTGCTCTGCGGCGGTTGCCGTCTCCGAAGCGATGGCAGAGAGCTGCCGGGTCATGGTCTGCAACTCGGCAAAGGCGTTGGCGATCCGCTTCATCATCGAGTTAAAGGCCCCCACCAGCTGCCCCAACTCATCATGGGCGATTTTGGGGGTAATTCTCCGCCCGAGATCACTGCTCTCCTCAATCTCCTCCATCACCCCACGAATCGTATTGAGGCGACTGAAGATAAAGTGACGCAGCATAAAGAGGATGATAAGAAAGCTACCAAAAGAGAGGAGGAGCTGAATGATGGCGACAGTGCCGATATTGTGAGTCAACTGCCTGTCCAGCGCCTGAAGTGAGTAGTCAACCCGAACCGCTCCAAGAACCGTATCCTCAGCCACAGCATGACAGAGTAGACAGTTGGTGCCGCGGTACTCCTTTTGCGCCAGTATCGGCAGAGTGACGGTGAGGATTCGATGGCCCTGATCATCCGTTGTCACCTGGTGGATGCTCTCTCCCTTGAGACTTCGGTGATCAATCTCATCTACAGGCTGCTCGTTATCAAATCCCTTGCCGTAGATCTTGCTCACCTCCTCTCCACGGAGGATACGAAAGTCGACAATCCCTTCTCGTTCCAGGACTTTACTGCGCAGCATCTCACGATTGCCCATCCCACCGGAGAGCATCAGGACATTGAGGCTATCAAAATAGCCCTCCGCCGTCTCTGTCGTCTGCTGCTCTACCAGATCCATCACCATATCTCTTCCGTTCTTAATCGAAAAGAGCAGGGTGATAAGAAAGATCACCACTAAAGTGGCCAAAACGCCAAGGGTGATCTTGCGCTGTATAGTTAAGCCTGTCACGACACTCCCCTCTGAATGTATGCTGCCCAGATGAGACCTTCGCCTCATCTGTGCGAGATGATATAGCCAAGAACCTTGGAAACACTGAATTTCATGGAGTCGAGAAGTGTGGCTATTCAAGGGATGAAGCCGGATGAATAGTCACTCTATTCAAAGACTTCATCACGCTCGAGCATCGCGCTTACCGGCTTTCAGGAACCAGCGTTTTCAGGGTTTTCTTGGGTATAGGAGTCTCCTCTCCCTTTGAATTTTAAAAGTCTAGATGATCCCGTGGTGAAATGCTACCGTCAAACCACCTCCCACGCCACCCGGTTTTTCCCTCCGCTTTTTGCCTGATAGAGCGCATTATCGGCGTGGACCAACATCTCGTGACCATTCTCAAGATCCACTTTGGGCATCACACTCACCCCCCCCACCGAGATGGTGACAAACTTAGAGACGGAGGAGTGACAGTGTTCAATCTCCAACGCCTCTACACTCTGGCACAGCTCTTGCGCCAGATACTGGCCGTGCTCCGCCCCCATTTCCGGGAGAATAATGGCAAACTCCTCTCCCCCCCAGCGGGCGACAAAGTCACTGCCCCGATGGATGATCCCCCCCAGAGTCTCGGCAACTCTTTTCAACACCTCATNTCCCATCGCGTGACCATAATTGTCGTTATAACTATTAAAGTTATCGATATCGAGCATCAATAGGGTCAACGGTTTATGGCCTCGTTGACAACGACGCCACTCACGGGAAAAGTTGAGATCAAACTGACGACGATTGGGGATCCGGGTGAGATGGTCGATATGGATCAACTGCTCCAACATCTGCCGCTGATGGACAAATTCAAGCTGATTTCTCACCCGCAACTTGAGAATTGTCGGACTAAAGGGCTTACTGATGTAATCCGCGGCACCGATCCTCAGCCCATACTCTTCATCCTCATGGCTATTTTTAGCGGTAATAAAAATTACCGGGGTGTGACGGGTATCATCGCGCTCCTTGAGGATCTTAATCAGCTCATAACCGTCCATCTCCGGCATCATAATATCGAGCAGGATCAGATTCGGAGTGCTATTTTCAAGAATTTTTAGGGCAACGGCACCGCTCTTGGCAAACTTCATCTCATAGAGCGGGCTAAGGGTGGTACTGATAATGGCCAGATTGGTCGGGGTATCATCGATCGCCAAAACGGTACTGCGCTCTTTAGCCACCCTCTTCTCCCCGCAACAGGAGGAGGGCACCATCAAAATCGAACAGCTCTACCTGCTGTAACACCTGCTGCAACTGCTGGCGGAGAGCGTCATCGGCAATACGGGGCAGCAGATCGAGAATATAGTGGTCAATATCGGCACCATAACCGCTGAGCATACTCTCAAGCTGCTGCAACGCTTGCACCACTGCTTCCGGTTGCAGTGACTCCCCCACAGCTTCTGGCGGCGAAGGGTGATCCAGACAGTGGGGTTGCAGCGCTGTAAGCAGCCTCTCTAAATCCTCCCCCAGCCTCTGCAGAACTTCATCATCCATCGTCGCCCCCTGCTTAAGCTGCTGTTCAAATTGTGCGGCCTGTTCACTCATCGCATCGGCGCCAATGGTTGCCGCCAGCCCCTTTAGGGTGTGCACCTCTAGTATCGCTGCACCGGTATCACCACTGGCCAGCGCCGCAGAGAGACGCGGTAGGGTCTCTTCTCTATCTTCACAGAAGAGGGTGAGCAGTTTACGGTAGCGTTGGCAGTCACCGCCACATCTCGAGACCGCCGCAACACTATCCACGCCCGGAATCGACGGGATCTCCTCTGCCACCTCTGAAGCAGAGAGCGCGGGTGACGGTGGAACCTCTGCCGCTTGTCGGGAGTTCTGCTTGCGCTGTGGTAACCAGTTGATAAGAGTATGGTAGAGGTTCTCTGGGACAATGGGCTTCGGGATATGGTCATTCATCCCGTAATCGAGACACNGCTGGCGATCTCCGGACATCGCGTTGGCGGTCATGGCGATAATCGGCAGGTGATCATAGCGGCTCTCCTGACGGAGGATGGTGGTCGCCTCCAGCCCCCCCATAATCGGCATCTGGAGATCCATTAACACCAGTTCAATCCCCGTCTCCTGCTCCAGAGTATCGATCGCCTCCTGGCCGTCGCCGGCGGTGATCACATCCACCCCCACCCCCTCCAGGAGCTCCTGTGCCACCTGAAGATTGACCTTATTATCCTCTACCAGAAGGATCTTCACCCCTTGTAGCCGTGCCAACGCTGCCTCATCTGCAGCAGCAGAGGAGGTGACATGGGGCACCGAACCGCGCCGTCCCAACACCTCGAGACTGACATCCACCAACGATGACGGAGAGTAGGGTTTGGAGATAAAACCATCGGGACGGAGGGTACTCTTCTCCATCACCTCGCCCTGAGGATAGGCACTGGCGATAATCACCGGTGGCGCCTCACCCGGCTTGCGGTTTTGGCGCAGCCGCTTCATCGTCTCCAACCCGTCCATCCCCGGCATCTGCCAGTCGATGAAGAGGAGATCGTAACGCTTCCCCTCCTGCTCTGCTTGTGAGAGCATCTCAAGACACTCAGCACCGGTGGCCGCAAGCTCCACCTCAAACTGAAGGTTTTTGAGCATTCCCGCAATGATCTCACGCGAGACCGGACTATCATCCACCGCAAGCACCCGCGCCCCTCTGAGATCATCATCGAGTTGCAGCCTGTCTGTCTCTATCGGGTTCTCCGTATCCTCCTCGAGAAATGCGGTGAAATAGAAGGTACTCCCCTCACCATAACGGCTCTCCACCCAGATCCGCCCGCCCATCATCTCTGTCAGCTGTTTGGCAATAGTCAGCCCAAGTCCGGTGCCGCCAAATTTGCGGGTGGTGGAGGAGTCCGCTTGGGCAAACGCCTCAAAAAGACGCGAGATCTGCTCTTGATTCATGCCGATGCCACTATCCTGGACCGAGACTTTGAGCGGCACCTTACCCGGCTGCTGATCCGCATCGCGCTTTAGCCGCTCAACGCGAATCACCACCTCCCCATCCTCACTAAATTTGACCGCATTATTGGCAAGATTGGTGATCACCTGCCCCAGACGCAGGGGATCTCCCAGCAGGCGGTTGGGGAGATCGTCGGCAATGGCGACCAGGAGCTCAATCCCTTTCTCCCGGGCGATGCCCGAGATAATGGAGGAGACATTTTCGGTAACGGCATCGAGTCGGAATGGAACCCTCTCCATCGCCAACTTCCCCGCCTCTATCTTTGAAAAATCGAGGATATCGTTAATCAGGCGCAACAGACTCTCACCCGCCAGCTTGATCTTATGAAGATAATCACGCTGACGCGCATCGAGTTCCGTCTGGAGCGCAAGATGACTCATCCCGATAATAGCGTTCATCGGTGTTCGGATCTCATGGCTCATATTGGCGAGAAAGCCTGACTTTGCGCGGTTGGCGAGATCTGCCGCCTCCTTCGCCCGAGCCAGCTGCCGTTGCACCTGACGACGCTGCTCCTGGTCGAGGGACATTCTCACCGTCACCGCAATGGCATTATCCACCTGCTCCAGCCACGCCACCCGACTCTCGCCCGCCGCGCGGAGAGCTGCCAGTTCGAGCAGGGCGATAGTCTCCCCTTCATAGAGGAGCGGATAGAGGAGGATCTCTGTAGGGTGAAGCGCCATTGGCCCGAGATCGACGAAGAGTTCGGGGGGGATCTCCGTCAGCAGGCGGTGGTGCTGTTCGCGAATCACCTCCCCGACAAAGCCACTCTCCCTGGTCACCTCAGTCGAAAGCGTTGCTGCGGGCAGAGCACGCACGGCCCGACAGCGGTAGCGGCTCTCCTCGTCCAAAATGTAGAACGCCCCCAACTCACACTCAAGATAGTCACAGCAGAAAGAGAGCACCCCCTGTGCCAGCTGCTCCACCTTCAGCTCACCGTTCATCTCCTCGTTAAGACGGTTAATCGCCTGCTGATGGCGGTTCTTCTCCTCCACATAGGTGTTAATCTCCTGCAGTCGCTGCTGCTGCTGCTCCAGCTCAAGCGTCCTCGCCACAACCCGCTGCTCAAGCTCCTGATGGGATTGCTCCAGATCGATATGGGAGAGACGAAGCTGCTTCAGCAGCTGGTTAAAGGTCCGCTCCAGCAGCTTTAACTCATTATTGTCAGTCAACTGCGCATCGATACCCCGCTCGGGAAGATGGCGGGTATCGACCCTGAAGGTGGCCTGGGTCAGTCGCTGCAGCGGCTGCCTAACCAGGGTGCGAATGGTGTGTCGGGTGATAAACCATAACGCCAGAGAGATCAGGAGAAAGCTGATCACCACCAGTGCCAGACCGACCCAGAGCTGGTTGAGGATCTCCTCCTGCCGGGTGTGAAAGGTGAGCAGCCCCACCTCCTCTCGCAGATCCTGAAAAGGGGTGACATAGAGAACACCGCTAAAGCTATGCGGGTTTGCCTCCGCATATGGGTGCCGTTCATCCCCCACCTGAAACTGAAGCTCACCCTGAGAATTGTGGATCGTG
>JADFYS010000092.1 GCA_015232955.1 Gammaproteobacteria bacterium | reverse complement strand
CTGCTTTTTTAACCCTCACCCCTACCCTCTCCCGCTGGGAGAGGGAGATCAGGTGATGGGGTCTGAACGGTTACCAGGCACGCTACCGCCATACAGCGTCTTTTCAGACCCGTACCAAACACTCACCGCACAACACCAACCCCTAAGGGGAAGGGGTCTATTCGCCCTGTTTCAGCTGTTGGCGCCAATCAAGAATATCAGGCACCAATAATATACCCAAATCAAACCTAACGGTGAGTTGCGCATAGAGTCCGCTTGGGTTATCAAGGGTCGTGATGAGCAGAGCATCAAAATCGAACCCTCCGTCCAATTCAGACAAAACCCGAACCCCCAACACCAGATCCACTGCTGTTTCACTATCATAGACAGCAACGATATCGATTCCATACGCCTGAGCACGGATAATCGCTATTTCGGTCAAATCAGAGAGACCACAGAGCACAATACGCTGCCATCCCCGCTGTTCGGCAAATTGAAATGTCCGTTGACAAGACTCCCCCGCCTTTCGGTAAAAAGAGAGAGAGTGAGAGAGATAACTTCCGGTTAGGCGGCTCTTCTCGATAAATCCCTGAGGGGTAAGATAATAAAGATAGCGATTCCCCGGGATCTGGTGCGCCTTGACCCACCCCTTGCGCACACACCGTTTCAGATAGGAGTTGGCAAGCCCCAGAGCGACGCCAAGTTGCTGCGCAAGACGGCGTTGAGAGATCGCACTGTCAGTCTCAACGGTTTCAAGTAGGGCCAGCGTGTGGTCTGAGCGGTGTTTTATGTTCATTGAATGAACACTGTAGCTGAAAAAAAATAAAAGTAAAGCGCTATTTTTCGCCCAGACCGACAATCTTACGGAAGTTTTTGACAAACACCCAGGCGTGGGTCAAACCAAAGAGATAGCAGAAGAAGATGGTGAGAAAGGCGACAAACATCATCCACTCCGGAACCAGGTAAATATGGCTGACAATACCGACCGACGCACAAGCCAGCGCGATTAAAGTCAAAATTAACAGCGTCTGGCGGTCACTAAAACCGGCCCTGAGGAAGAGATGGTGCAGATGCTCCCGATCCGGAAGAAAAGGGGACTGCCCTTTAAGTACACGGCGCACCATAATCGCCACCGTATCCACCAAAGGCATGGCAAAGATCCACAAGGCAGTCACTGGTGACATCACCCGCTCGCTCCCCTGACTCTGTTCCACCAAAAGCCAGGCGATGGCCAGACCGAGAAACATACTCCCGGCATCCCCCATGAAGACCTTATTACGACTAAAAAGGTTGTGCCAGAGAAAAGCGATGATACCGCCACAAATGGCTATCGCCTCGTAACTATCGCCACCATGGAAAGCGGTTAACAGTGCGACAGCTGCAAGAGTCACCAGCGCCACCATCCCTGCCAGACCATCAATGCCATCCATCATATTCAGCGCATTCATCACCCCAATAATGGCGATCACGCTAAATGGCGCCGCCCAAAGATCGAGGGCCACCTCTCCCAAAGCAACGAGGTTACCTAAACTATTGAGCATCACCCCCGCCATGGTAGTCATAATCAGACCCACCAGGATCTGAAAAAAGAAGCGGACTTTGACCGAAATCTCGTGATGATCATCAAGAACCCCCACCGCGATAATAATCGAGACCGCCAATATCAACTCACGAATGGCGTTGAGATCAGGGTGAGCAATCAGTGTCGAGATAGAGAAGCCGATAAACATCCCCACCCCCCCTACCAGCGGCACCTGCCCTTTATGCTCTTTACGCTTATCCGGGGAGTCAACCAGGCCGATATGGATCGCAAAAGGGCGGATAAGATAGATGGCGGTCAAGGTCACCACCATAGAAATAAAGAAGATACTAAACATTTTCTCTATAAAAAACCTAATGTTACACTGCTACGGCACCAAAAATACAGATAAAATCCCACAGGGCATTCACCTCTGACATGAGCGGTTTCGAAAGCAGGAACTATACACTACCCGATAGCAATTCCCAACACCGTTAGCAACACCGGATTTCAGACTCCCGAGAAGAGTCGCGCCTATCTTATCGGCTTTCAGGAGGCAGCAACCACACCATCTGCGCTCAGATCCACAAAAAATTCATTTTATTGAAATAAATCTGTAATAAATTGCGGTAGAATCAGAGCACGATTAACCACCCTCGGAAAAAATGATGGATCTGACGCTTTGGATTGAGCTTATCTTGTTTGTGATACTCCTCCTCCTCTCTGGATTTTTCTCCAGTTCGGAGACCGCGATGTTCTCGCTGAACACCATCCACATCGAACAGATGCGGCGCAGCGGTAACCCCCGCCTCGAACTGATTGAGCGTATGCTAAGCGAGCCGCGACGCCTGATCGTCACCATTCTTATCGGCAACGAATTTGTCAATGTTGCCGCCTCTGTCATCTCGGCTGCGATGGTGATAGAACTCTTCGGTAATGAAAACAAATGGTTGAACCTGATCATCATGGTTCCGATTCTTCTCCTCTTTGGCGAAATCACCCCCAAGACACTCGCCATTCGCAACAATATCGCCTTCGCCACGGTTGAGAGCCGGCCCATCAATTTTTTTGCCCAACTCATCACCCCCCTGCGCTGGCTGATACGGATGATCTCCGACTTTTTCACCACCCTCATCGTCGGTCGGGAGCGCTCCTCTGCCAACATCATCACCTCAGACATGGTTCGCACCCTCGCCCACGATGCCGTTGGAAAGGGGGCACTGGATCGCCACGAGGCCCGTTTTATCGACAAAATCTTTGAGCTGGGGGACAAAAAGCTCTCCGATCTCATCACCCCCCGCGCCGAGATCACCTTTCTCCCGGAAGAGATCTCTCTCAACGAAGTGCTCACCGTTCTGAAAGAGACTCGCCAGTCACGCTACCCGGTGTATCGCAAACACCGTGATGAGATTATCGGCATCCTCCACGCACGCGATCTGATTAACGCCGACTTCAGCCGACTCGAAAGCAACAACAGCAGCCTGCTCAAACTGCTGCGCACCCCCTACTTTGTTCCAGAGAGCAAACCGGCGCTGGAACTGTTCGATAACTTTCGCGAGCAGCACCGATCCTTTGCCCTAACCGTAGACGAATATGGTGGTGTCACCGGACTCATCACAATGGAGGATATTCTCGAATGTATCTTTGGTGACATCCCCAGCCCCTCCGACAGTCAGGAGCAGTACCTCACACAAGAGATCAGTGAAGGAAGATACATCACCCATGGTCTAATGCCACTGGAAGAGTTTAACCACAGCTTTGCCAGCAACCTTGAGGATGAAGAGATGAGCACTATCGGTGGGGTTGTGCTCCACAACTTTGGAGAGCTACCAGAAGAGGGCGCCACAACCCGCATCCATAACTTCACCTTTCGCGTCACCCGGGTAGAAAAAAACCGCATTGAAGAGCTGGAGGTGATCGTCGGTGACCCCGACAGCGAGACAAAAGAGGAGGCGAACCACCCTGCCGAAGAGCGCACCCTCCCCGAAACAGACGGCGACCACCCTCCTGAAACCAACCAAAAAGTCTAATCACCATGGATATCGTCACCACACTTCTCATCATACTTCTCTGTCTTCTGCTAGAGGCGTTCTTCTCCGGCTCGGAGATTGGTGTAATCAGCGCAGATCAGATCAAACTCCGCCACAAAGCGGCCAAGGGCTCCGCTGGCGCCAAACTCGCACTCAAGATGCTCGAAAAACCGGAATGGCTCCTCTCCACCACCCTGGTCGGCACCAACATCTCCGTCGTCACCAACACCACCATGACCACCGCCCTGATGATCCACCTTTTCGGCGACAACGGCAGCTGGCTGGCGGTCATCTTTGCCGCCCCCCTCATCTGGATCTTTGGTGAAATTGTTCCCAAGAGCATCTTTCAGCAGCGGGCAGACAGCTTCACCCCCTATATCATCTTTATCCTCCGCTTCTTCTCCTGGGCCTTCTTTCCCATCCTCTTCATCTTCACCCTGCTCACCCGCCTGCTCACCCGCCTTGCAGGGGGCGAACAGAGCCGTAACCCCTTCACCCTGCGCGAAGAGATCGTCACCATGCTCCAGATGAAACCGACCAGTGGCGGAGACATCCACTCCCTCGAACAAGAGATGATCAAAAGGATGTTCAACTTCTCTGAAACCACCGTTGCCGATGTGATGCTCCCCCTAATCGAAGTATCCGCCATAGAGAAAGGGGTAGACTGCGCAAAAGCGAGAGAGATCTCGGCCCAACACGCCCACATCCGACTCCCGGTCTATGATCAACGCATTGATCGTATTGTCGGCATCCTCCACACCCTCGATCTTCTCGGCGAGGAGGATGCAAGCCCGATCACCCCGCACATCCGTCCCGCGTTTTATGTCCCCACCTCCAAAAGCATTATGGCACTGTTGCGGGAGCTGCGGCAGCAGGGGAGCGTCATCGCCATTGTCGTCGATGAGTTTGGTGGCGCAGAGGGGATCGTCACCATGGAAGATATCATGGAAGAGGTGGTCGAAGAGCTGGAAGATGAATATGACGACACCCCGAAAGAGGAGAGTGAACAGTGGCTGAAACGGCTTAGCGACAAAGAGTACATCGTCAGCGCCCGGTTTGAGATCGACCGCCTCAACCAACAGCTGGAGATCGACCTGCCGCAGGGGAGCTACGCCACCCTCGCCGGCCTCATCCTCGACAAGACCCACACCGTCCCCTCAGCAGGGACCACCCTCCACGAAAAGGAGTTCACCCTCACCGTCCTTCGCAGCTCAGCACAATCGGTGAAAGAGGTGAAGATTACCTGGTAAAAGGTTCGACTACCCAGGATACTTGGAAACCGTGGATTTCAGGGAGTCGAGAAGCAGTGTCATTAAGTTAAGGGTGGGGATGTCCGCAACCCGATTGGCGGGACGCCGTAAACCCATCCATGGGGGCTTGACGATGGCGTCCATTCCATCAACACCCGTCAATCGGGTAGCGGACATCCCCTCTCAGTCACTAACTTAATCGGATTGGGTCGAGAAGAGTGGCTATTCAAGGTATGAATTCGCATCAATAGTCACTCTATCCAAAGACCTCATAACGCTCGAGAGTCGCGCTTATCGGCTTCCTGGAACTAGCGTTTTCAGGTATCTTAGGTATAGTGCTCCGTCATTAAGTGAAGGGTCGGGCTACCCACGACCCCCTTTACCTCAACTCACCATTTACAGATAGAACAACCCCATGAGCCTTCTCTACAAGGCACTTCAACAGCTGGAGAGTGCTGAAAATGGCAATCTGAACCCATTTGTCAGTAAAGACTCTCGCCCCGCTTCAGATTTCAAAAAAAAATATGGCGTTGTCGCAGTTGGCGCTGTTCTCTTGCTGTTACTAACAGCCCTAGTCTTCAGCCACTGGATCATGGGAAATGGAGAGGAGTTACCCCACCAGACTACAGCAGATCAATCCCCGTTCCAGGGGATAGAGAGCCCCCCCTTCCAGCCTGCACCAACGACAGATCCTCTACCACAACAGCCCCAACCACAGCTAAAGCAACTCGCTCCAACAGTGGCAGATGGAGATCAACCGATCCCCGAAAAGATCCAGCAAAACGCCGTAATAACCAAGCAAAACAACGCAACCGATGAGGCGGCTCAAAAGAGAGAGAGAAGCTTCACCCTACCCCCAACAACAAAAACGAATGAGAGAGAGAGCGCCTCAGCAGCAGTCAAACAGATCCAGCCCCATGCCAGGATAAACTCTACGCAACAACAAGAGCTTACTCCCACACAGCGGCAAATCGTAACCTCAGACAGTGCCATAAGTATTCAACAAAAGACGGTGGTGACATCACCACAAAACCCAAAAGCGCCACCCACCACAAAAGCGAGTGACTCCGATCCGCAGACCACAACCCCCCGTAATTCACAGCAATTAGTCCATCAACTCAAACGGAGCATCCGTGAGGGTGAAAAAGAGGAGGTAATTCAGAAAATACTGCAACAACTCCGGCAACTTCGCTCCCCTGATGATCCCTTTGTCCTTAAGATGGAAGCATTCTGGGAGATTAAACGCGCTAATTATGCTCATGCAGCTCAACTACTCTCTCTGGTCCTCGAGCAGCAACCAAACGATCTCGATGCCAATATCAATATGTCTATCGTTGAGATGCATCAGCAACAGATCAGCGAGGCCCACAGCCGCCTCAAACGGCTCGCTACCCTCTACCCCGGCAACGACTGGGTGAACGCTGCACTCGCACGCCTCCAATGAAACTGAATTTAAACGAACAGAGTATTGCCCCACATCCTATCCAGAACCGGCGATTCAGAAGCCCACTTTTGCCAATGAAGCTCTCTTATGACCAAAGATAGACCCGAGCCTCCCAGCGCCATCCAGGTGAACCCTCCGTCACAACCAGTACCCGCCGCCACCAAAGAGGCGTTTCCCCCCCATCCGGTGACTCACCTAACCCTACTGAATCTGAAGAGTGACCCCTTCCCTGTGGTTCCAGACGCCACCAACTTCTACATGCCACCTCGCATTGAGTCACTACTGACCGAAGTCTTACACACCATCACCATGCGCCGCGGCTTCATCGTACTTTTTGGGGATGTTGGTCTCGGCAAAAGCACCTTTACCCGCCGATTAATCCCTATGCTGGAGAAGTCACGCACTGAGGTTGCCTTAATTCTCAATTCAGTACTCGATGGCGTGGAGCTGCTTGATGAGATTAACCGTGACTTTGAAGTAGAGGTGACAGAGAAAACCGTTCAGGGTGAGTTAAACGCCCTCAACCGCTTTCTGCTGCGCAAAAACAGTGAAGGGGGCAACTGCGTCATCATCATTGATGACGCCCAGAACCTATCCAAGGCCTCGCTCGAACTGGTGCGCCAGATCTCCAACCTTGAGACCAGCACAGACAAACTGGTACAGATAGTTCTGGTGGGGCAGACCGAACTGGAGCACCATCTTCGTGATCATGATATGCGTCAACTCAATAATCGAGTTGCTCTTAAGGCGGAGTTCCAGCCCTACACCCCGGAAGAGACCGAGCAGTATATCCACTTCAAACTCGCCCGTTCCGGCGATAGTGGACAGATCACCTTTGAGCGCAGAGCAGTTGCCGCGATTGCGCGGGAGACTTCGGGCTATCCAAGAATGATTAACATGTTAATGGATCGCTGCCTCTATGGCTTGGTCGCCTATAAGACCCGCAAAGTGACCCAACGCCTGATTCAAGAGGTAGTGACAGAACTTCCCTCGAATATTACGCCCCAGCGGCTGCAGCCTTCATCCACCCACAATAGCCACTTTCGCCCTCTCTTCTGGGGTGCTCTTCTGCTGTTGTTCACCGTCAGCGGCGGAGTGTGGTGGCAGGCCCACGGCGATAAAACCGTATTACATCTTCACCAATGGCTTCTGCAGAGGAGTGAGCCAGAAAACCGGGAAAAGATGCCGGTGACCAAAAAAAGTGCGTCGGCCACAGCCCCAACTCAGACCGCGACGGGGCCCGATAGATCTCCTCAGCCCCCCCCTGGGCCTTTAGCCACGCCTTCCACAGAGCAGGGTTACACCCCTCACTCGGCCTCGGCTGCACTACCAGATAACCTTCATCTGGAAGCAATAATGCCACACCTGTTGCAAGCAGAGGCAGCAGGGATGACAGCACCATTCGCGCTAGAGGTCTATCAACTGACTGGCTATTTACCGCTACTTCTGGATCAGCTCCCACTCTGGGCAGAAAAGAGGTTCTTCACCCTCTCTACTGCAAACC
>JADFYS010000091.1 GCA_015232955.1 Gammaproteobacteria bacterium | reverse complement strand
GCCTTGAATAGCCACACTTCTCGACTCCCTGAAATCCACTGTTTCCAGGTATCTTGGGTATACTCATCTCGAAAGCGGCGCATGGTGGCGAGGGAGCTCTGATGCATGGTCTGGAAAGGATAGCTGTTGTGTGGGTATCGTCAAAAAGTCAAAGATTGGGCGCCAACCAGCGCCGCACCTCCTCTTCACTCTGCCCTTTGCGCTTGGTATAGGCTTGAAGCTGATCCGCCCCTATCTGCCCCACCGAAAAGTAGCTGCTATCGGGATGGCTGAAGTAGAGGCCGCTCACCGCTGCGGTAGGGACCATCGCCTTGGTCTCGGTGAGAGAAATCGAGGTTTTACGCTCTATATCGAGTAGTGACCAGAGGAGATCCTTTTCGCTGTGATCGGGGCAGGCGGGGTAGCCGAGGGCGGGGCGGATCCCCTGGTACTGCTCTTTGAGCAGGGCGGTGTGATCCAGTCTGCTCTCCTCTTCATAGCTCCACAGTTTGCGCCGTACCTTGAGGTGAAGCCACTCGGTCAGCGCTTCGGCAAGGCGGTCGGCGAGGGATTTGAGGAGGATGCTGCTGTAGTCGTCGTGGGCCGCCTCAAAGCGCTGGATATGGCTGTCGATACCGATGCCGGTGGTGGTGGCGAAGAGGCCGATATAGTCGTGACGACCGCTGCTGACCGGGGCGACAAAATCGGAAAGGGCAAGGTTGGGGCGTCCCTGCGGCTGCTTTTTCTGCTGGCGCAGCGCCTGAATTCGTCCCAGCTCTTCCTCGCGCTGCTCGTCTCTCCAGAGGATGATCTCCTCCTCCTCATCGCTGCTGTTGGCGGGGTAGAGGCCGACAATGGCGCGGGCGGTGAGCCACCCCTCTTTAATGATCCTGCGCAGCATCTTGCGCGCATCATCAAACAGTTTGCGCGCCTCTTCGCCCTTGTGCTCATCATCGAGGATCTGCGGGTAGCGCCCTTTCAGTTCCCAGGCGTGAAAGAGGAAGGTCCAGTCGATAAAATCGATCAGCTCCTGCAGCGGGATATCATCGTAAAGGGTGGCACCGAGTTTCCGCGGTTTGGGGGGAAGGTAGCTCTGCCAGTCGATCTGCAAGCGGTTCTGCCGTGCCTGCTGTAGTGAGACCAGCGTCGACTGGTGGTGTTTGCGCGCGTGGCGCTCCCGAACCTCTTGGTACTCCTCTGCCAGCGCCGCGGTAAACGCCTCTCGCTGCTGGCCGATAAGGCTCTGGGCGACCCCGACCGCACGCGAGGCGTCTTTGACCCAGACGGTAGGTTGGCGGTAGTGGGGATCGATCTTCACCGCAGTGTGCGCTTTGGAGGTGGTGGCTCCGCCGATGAGGAGGGGGATGGTGAGATCAAGCCGCTCCAGCTCCTGTGCCACCTGCTCCATCTCCTCAAGCGAGGGGGTGATGAGGCCGGAGAGACCGATGATATCGACCTTCTGCGCCTGTGCCTGTTCGAGGATCTTCGCGGTCGGTACCATCACCCCGAGGTCGATAATCTCAAAGTTATTGCACTGCAGCACCACCCCGACAATATTTTTGCCGATGTCGTGGACATCCCCCTTGACCGTCGCCAGCAGGATCTTGCCGTTACTCCGGCTGCTGCCATCGCTTCCGGCCTCGATATAGGGGAGAAGCTCCGCCACCGCCTTTTTCATCACCCGCGCCGACTTTACAACCTGTGGTAGGAACATCTTCCCCTCGCCAAAGAGATCGCCCACCCGGTTCATTCCCGCCATCAGTGGCCCTTCGATGACGGTGAGGGCATCCCCCAGCTCGAGCCGAACCTCATCGACATCGGCAACGACATGGCTGTCGATCCCTTTCACCAGAGCGTGTTGCAGCCGCTCTTGCGGCGGAAGATCCCGCCACGCCTGCTGTTCAGATCTGCTCTCACCGGCGCCGCTACTGCGAAACTGTTCTGCCATCTCCAGCAGCTTTTCGGTCGCTTCGGGGCTGCGGTTGAGGACGACATCGGTCACCGCCTCGCGTAGATCCGGAGGGAGGTCGTCATAGACCGCGAGCTGTCCGGCGTTGACGATCCCCATATCCATCCCCGCTTGGATCGCGTGGTAGAGAAAGACGGAGTGGATCGCCTCGCGTAGCGGATTGTTACCGCGGAAAGAGAACGAGACATTGGAGACCCCGCCCGAGACCATGGCGTGGGGGAGGTTCTCCTTAATCCAGCGTGTCGCCTCGATAAAATCGACCGCGTAGTTGTTGTGCTCGCTGATGCCGGTGGCGATGGCGAAGATGTTGGGGTCGAAGATGATATCCTCCACCGCAAAGCCCACCTCATCCCGCAGCAGTTGGTAGCTGCGGCGGCAGATCTCTTTTTTGCGCTCCAGGGTGTCGGCCTGCCCCTGTTCATCAAAGGCCATTACGACCACTGCGGCGCCGTAGCGTTTGATGAGACGGGCGTGTTTCAGGAAGGGGGCCTCCCCCTCCTTGAGGGAGATGGAGTTGACGATCCCCTTCCCCTGTATCGCCTTTAGCCCCGCCTCGATGATCTCCCATTTCGAGGAGTCGAGCATCACCGGGACGCGGGAGATATCCGGCTCCGAGGCGATGAGGTTGAGAAAGGTGACCATCGCCTGCCGGCCGTCGAGCATCGCCTCATCCATATTGATGTCGATCACCTGCGCCCCGCTCTCCACCTGTTCACGGCAGATCTCCAGCGCCTGATCAAACTCTCCTTCGAGAATCAGCCGTTTAAAGCGGGCAGAGCCGGTGACATTGGCCCGTTCACCGACATTGACGAAGAGGCTCTCCTCGCTGATATTGAAACTCTCCAGCCCCGCCAGGCGGCAGTGGGGGGAGAGCTGCGGGATCTGCCGTGGCGGGAATGGGGCGACCGCAGCGGCGATGGCGGCGATGTGGTCGGGGGTGGTACCGCAGCAGCCACCGATGATATTGAGCAGCCCCTGCTCTGCCCACGCTCCCAACTGTTGCGCCATGGTCTCCGGGCTTTCATCATATTCGCCAAAGGCGTTGGGGAGGCCGGCATTGGGGTGGACATTGACCCT
This sequence comes from Gammaproteobacteria bacterium, assembly GCA_015232955.1. Classification (GTDB taxonomy): domain Bacteria; phylum Pseudomonadota; class Gammaproteobacteria; order Thiohalomonadales; family Thiohalomonadaceae; genus JADFYS01. Next base: position 4,727 of record JADFYS010000091.1, on the reverse strand, counting down.
GCAGTCGACGCGGCTGGCGATCTCCTCCACATACTGCCGCAGCTCTTTTGCCCCCAGAGCGCAGTTAAAGCCGAAACTGAGGGGGCGGGCGTGGCGCAGCGAGTTCCAGAACGCCTCTACCGTCTGTCCCGACAGGGTGCGGCCAGAGGCGTCGGTGATGGTGCCGGAGATGATGATCGGCAGTTCGGTCTCCTCCTCGGCGAAAAACTCATCAATGGCGAAGAGCGCCGCCTTGGCGTTGAGGGTGTCGAAGATGGTCTCCACCAGCAGGAGATCGGCACCACCATCCACCAGACCGCGAATCGACTCAGAGTATGCACTTACCAACTGGTCAAAGTTGATGTTGCGTAGCCCCGGATTGTTAACATCGGGAGAGAGGGAGCAGGTGCGGCCGGTGGGGCCGAGCACCCCTGCGACAAAACGGGGACGATCCTTGCGGTTTAGCTCATCACACGCCTCTCGTGCGATCTTCGCCCCCTCGAGGTTGAGTTCATAGATCAGCCCCTGCATCCCGTAATCTTCCATCGAAACAGCGGTGGAGTTGAAGGTGTTGGTCTCGATGATATCGGCCCCGGCCTCGAGATACTGGCGATGGATGCCGCGGATAATCTCCGGCTGAGTGAGGTTGAGGAGGTCGTTATTGCCTTTGAGATCCGATGGCCAGTCACGGAAACGCTCCCCGCGGTACGCCGCTTCATCGAGACGGTGGCGCTGGATCATGGTCCCCATCGCCCCGTCGAGGATGAGGATCCGCTGTTCGAGTTGACGCAATAAAGGGTGGTGGTGGCTGTTTTCAGAAACTGTTCGGGGCATAATAGGGATCTGCTCGGGAATACGCTATTGAAAGAGGGAATTCTACCATGAGTCGCGCCAGACCACTTGTGCTGTTGCTACTTCTGTTCTGGTTCGGGGTGCAGCTTGTGGCGGCGACCGTTTTTCGCTGGCAGGATGGGGCCGGTCGCATCCACTACACCGATCAACCGCCGCAACAGGATCTGGAACACACCACCATCGAGGTGATCAGTGGTGCAACGACAACGGCGATGGTAAAACGGGTCTTTGATGGGGATACCGTGCAACTGGAGGGGTGGCGCCGTGTCCGGCTTATTGGTATCAACACCCCGGAGGTGGCCCACCGGGATCGGCCCGCGGAGGCGGGGGGGAGTGCGGCAAAGTTGGCGTTACAGCAGTTGGTCGAGGGAAAAGAGGTGCGTATCACCCCGGATATTGAACGCAAGGATCACTATGGACGCATCCTCGCCTATCTTGGCAGTGAGGAGGTGGAGGATATTAACCAGTTGTTGTTGCGTCGAGGATTGGCCCATGTGGTTTTTCATCCCCCCAATGTCAGTCGGGCCGACGCCTATCTCGAGGCGGAGGCGCAGGCGCGGCAGGAGAAGTTGGGGATCTGGACACTACCACAGTTTCAGATAACCGATATCGCTACAGCAGGGCGTTATCGCAACACCTTTCGCCGGCTGCAAGGGGTGGTGGTCGCGGTTGAAGAGCGAAAGCGTCTCTGGATCCTCCGCTTCGCCAATGAGGTGAAGGTGATGATTCAGAAAGAGGATGAGGAACAGTTCAGTCGGGCAGAACGGGCACCGGCCACCTTCAAAGGGAGGCGACTCACCGTCCGGGGCTGGGTACAGCAGAGCCGCGGCGAGCCGGTAGTGCGATTGAAAGATCCGCGTCAAATTGAGGAGGTGGAATGAATTGTTTGGTGAATCGATATCTCAAGAGAGTTGGAAACAGAGGGTTTCAGGGCGTCGGGAAGTGTGGCTGTTCAAGGGATGAATTTGCATGAATAGTCATCATATTCGAAAAATGAATAACGCACGACTACGACTGCTAAGGATGCAGGAGGTAGTGCGAAGCAGGAGCCAGAGCCGAGAAGAGTCGCGCTTATCGGCTTTCTGGGGCCAGAATTTTCAGCTATCTTGGGTACATAATCGGGTGTCGTTATGAGACCGATGCCTGCTGCAAACGACGCCGCACTACCGCAACCTTCGTTGGCGGCCCGCCAACACTCGGCGCAGGTGACCGCCGAAATTGTGGCTGAGGTTGAGGCCTCTGACGACTATATCAGTTTTGAACGGTTTATGACTCTCGCCCTCTACGCCCCCGCTCTCGGTTACTACAGTAGTGGCAGCCATAAATTGGGACGGGGGGGGGACTTTACCACTGCGCCCGAGATCTCTCCCCTCTTTTCGCAGGCGCTGGCGCGACAGGCGGCAGAGGTGCTGCAGCAGTTAGGCGGGGGAGATATTCTCGAATTTGGTGGTGGTAGCGGGGTGATGGCGGCGGAGATCTTGCTCGAGCTGGAGCGGCTACAGCAGCTGCCGCAACGCTATCTGTTGCTGGAGGTGAGCGCCGATCTTCAGCAGCGGCAGCGGCAGCGGTTAGAGCAGAGCTGTCCCCATCTACGCTCTCGGGTGGAGTGGCTTGAGCAGCTCCCCTCTCCCGGTTTTCGTGGCGTGGTGCTCGCGAATGAGCTCTTGGATGCCCTCCCTTTTAGCCGTATCTATCAACTTAGGGATGGGTGGATTGAGCTGGGGGTAGAGGTGATGGAGGGTACGCTGTGGGAGGCGGCAAGACTCCTCACTCCGGACGAACCCCTGTCCGTGGCGATAAATAACATCGCCGCCCTGCAGCAGTTGCCATCGGGATACTCCACGGAGATCTCCCTCCAGGCGGCCGACTGGGTGCGGACACTGCCGACCTTTATCGACAGGGCCACCATCCTCATCATTGACTACGGCTTTCCGCAAGCGGAGTTTTATCACCCCCAACGGAGCAGTGGCACCATGATGTGCCACTATCAGCACCGTGCTCATAGTGATCCCTTCTTCTATCCCGGACTACAGGATATCACCGCCCATGTCGATTTTACGGCGGTTGCCGATGCAGCGCTGGAGGTGGGGATGGAGGTACGGGGGTTCACTCCGCAAGGGCAGTTTCTCCTTGGCGCAGGGATTGTAGAGCATCTCAGCGCCTCACTCTCCCCGCAGCAGCAGATGGCGCAGAATCATGCCCTTAAGCTCCTGACGCTGCCTGCAGAGATGGGGGAGCTATTTAAGGTGATGGCGCTGGGTTGTCACCACCCCTTCACGCCATCTGCTTTTTCCCTGCTTGATCATCGCCATCGTCTCTGATGGCTCCCCTTGCGTAGTCGTACCTTTTCCGCAGACAGCGTGATATTATCCCCTGGCGGGCAGTACCACTCAATATAGGGTGGAGTGCCAGGGCACCAAACAACTAACGGGAGGAGTACCCAAAGATGTCATTTATTAAAAATCTGTTGGCAATCATCGGTCTGATCGCTGTCGCTGGGGGCGGTTGGTTCTATCATAAAATGGATCAGGAGATGGGTAAATTTGATCCCGGGGCGAAAGAGGTCTACCTGCAGATGATGCAGGATCTGCTCGAGACCCACAATGCGGCAGAAGCGACGGTATGGAAGGTGCCGGTAGAGCCGGGGTTAAGCGCTGAAGATGTTGAAGAGTCGATGAAGATGGTGGCGAATGAGCTGAATTTTTCCAATGTTGGTGAGCTTCCACTCTATAAAGATGTCGAGGCCAAAACGGGTGAACCCTACCGTTTTGTCAAGTTCTACCTCTTTTGCGACTCATTGATTGCCAAGCAGATGCTCGATTACAGTGACGCCTTCTCCGCCTATATGCCGTGTCGGATCTCCATGGTAGAGGATCAGGAGGGGAAGCTCTGGCTCTACACCCTCAATATGGACATGATGATCCACGGCGGTGAGCCGCTGGAGCCAGAGCTCAAAAAATCGGCAATCGAGGTGCGGGAGAAGATGCTGGAGATTATGCATCGCGGGGCCAAGGGCGATTTCTGAGGTTGGATTTCGTGCTCTGGCGGCGACGCTGGAGCAGCTTGACCGTGATACTTACCGTGAACTGGGGGCGGATCCGTTACAACCGGTGATCGGGGGGGGGAGTGCAGATGCCGCCATCGCCCTCTTCGGAAGGGATCCCGGGAGAGAGGAGGTTCGCCATCAACTCCCTTTTGTCGGGGCTGCGGGGCAGAAGATTCGGGCCGCTGCCTACCACCACATTCACCAGCGAGAGATGGCCGGTTTTGCCGACTCTCTTACCATGGGGGAGCACTTTTTCTGGGCCAACACCGTCCCCTATAAGCCGATCGGAAACAGGGCTTGGTCGATGGCGGTCAAAAAAGAGTTTCACCCTTTGGTGGCCGACCTTCTCCTCCGCCACTGGCGAGGAGAGGCGGTGATTACGCTCGGGCGAGAGGCCTTTTTCTGGTTCGGCATCGGTCAGTCGCGTTCGGACAGGGCGGAGCTGGAGCGGTTCTGGACCTCTCCCGACCGTTTTAGTAACAATATTCCCGTCCAGCTGCAGGGAGAAGAGGGGAGAGTACGACAGTTAAGGCTCTATCCTCTGCCCCACCCCTCTCCCCTGAATGCACTCTGGTACCGCCGCTTTCCCCAGCTCTTTGCAGCACGGCTCCAGCAGCTCTGGCCGCAGGGGTGAGCGAGTTGTTCACCGCTGTGGTGGGGGCATCTTCCGCCCCATAATCCTAAAATCCGCAGTTGACCGCTACACATTTACATCAACCTAATGATTATGCAATGTAATTCACAATATTTCCGCTTCACCTATTGGGTGAACTCCGCTACACCGCGAATGCCGCATTTGTGGCGGCGCATTGCGGCGTTACAACTCCTTGCAATAGACAGAAAATTGCTC
>JADFYS010000090.1 GCA_015232955.1 Gammaproteobacteria bacterium | reverse complement strand
AGCCCCCATGGATGGGTTTACGGCGTCCCGCCAATCGGGTAGCGGAGATCCCCACCCTTAACTTAATGACATTGGGGGACAGACCACGGTTTATCTGCTAGTCTCCGCTCCCATGCCCAGACGCCCCAAATTATAAAACAAAAGGACACCCACATTGTTTTTGGGTATATATAAATTAACAGCCACTCTCATCTACTCCACCGTAACACTTTTTGCGAGATTTCGCGGCTGATCGACATCTGTCCCCTTAATCAGGGCGACATGGTAGGAGAGTAGTTGTAAAGGTACAGTGAGCAGGATGGGGGCGGTGATCGGTCCCAGACCGGAGATCACGGGGATGACGGTGATCGATTCGTGGGGGTCTATCTCGACTTCACTTTCGGTAAAGATGAGCATCTCCCCTCCCCTCGCCTTCACTTCGTGGAGGTTCGATTTCAGCTTTTCGAGGAGGGCGTCGTTGGGGGCGACCACCACTATCGGCATATTCTCATCTACCAGTGCGAGTGGTCCATGTTTTAGCTCTCCCGCCGGATAGGCCTCGGCGTGGATGTAGGAGATCTCTTTGAGTTTGAGCGCACCTTCGAGTGCGATCGGATAGTGTGTTCCCCGCCCGAGGAAGAGGGCGTGGTGCTTATCGGCAAACGAGATGGCGACCTTCTCGATTACAGCTTCAAGTTGCAGCGCCTTCTGCATCAGTCCGGGGAGTCTACGCAGACTCTGCACCATCTCCCGCTCCTGCGTTTCGGCGATCTGCTGCTGACAGCGGCCCAAGGTGATCACCAGCAGGCTCAGTGCGGTCAATTGGGTGGTAAACGCCTTGGTGGAGGCGACCCCTATCTCTGGTCCGGCGTGGGTCAGTAGTGCCAGTTGCGACTCCCGTATGAGGGAGGATTCGGGAACATTACAGATGGTCAGGGTCAAGGTCTGGGGGTGGTTCTTCCGCACCAACTGCAGGGCGGCAAGGGTATCCGCGGTCTCACCCGACTGAGAGATGGTGATGAGCAGGGTGCGGGGGGTGATCACCGGCTGCCGGTAACGGAATTCACTCGCCACCTCTACCAGACAGCGCAGCCCTATGATCGACTCAAACCAGTAGCGGGCGACAAGACCGGCATGAAAGCTGGTGCCGCAGGCGATAATCTGCACGGTCTCAATCTGTTGTAACGCTACCATCACCTCTGGTGCAAAGAGCGCTTCGAGTCGGCCGTCGGCCGTGAGTCGCCCCTCCAGCGTCTGCTGAATCGCATCGGGCTGCTCATAGATCTCTTTATGCATATAGTGGCGATGGTTGCCCAGTTGTACCGCCTGTGGGTTGAGGCTGCTCTCTTTAATCTCTCTGGTTACGCTAACACCATTGCCGTCATAGATGGTGCAACCTCTGGGTGTCAGCTCGGCGATATCCCCCTCTTCAAGAAAGATAAAGCGTTGGGTCACCGGGAGCAGGGCAGCGACATCGGAGGCGATAAAGTATTCACCAATACCGACACCGATCACCAGCGGGCTGCCACTACGGGCAGCGATTAGGGTCTCTTCATCGCCACTGGCGATAACCCCCAGCGCATAGGCCCCTTCAAGATCCCGGGTGGTCCGCTGTACCGCTTCGAGGAGCGTGGCGCACTGCTGCAGGTGATCCACCACCTGATGGACAATCACTTCGGTATCGGTTTCAGAGGTGAAACGGTAGTGGTCGCTCTGCCTCTGCCGCAGCTGGTTGTGGTTTTCGATAATTCCGTTGTGGACTACAGCCACCTGGTTATTACAGATGTGGGGATGGGCATTATTCTCAAGCGGGAGGCCATGCGTCGCCCAGCGAGTGTGGGCGATACCGATACGGCCGGTGATCACTTCAGAGGCGAGCAGCTTCTCCAGCGCTGCCACCTTACCCTGCGCCCGCCACCGCTGCAGCTGCTGATCCCCCCCCACCAGCGCCACTCCTGCAGAGTCATAGCCACGATACTCCAGCCGCCGCAACCCCTCGAGGAGGATAGGTAACACCGCTCGTTGTGCTACTGCACCGACAATTCCACACATAGACGCTACTCCTCTTTCAATTGAATTCGACCGGTGAGCCAGTCTACGGTCACCACAACTTTTCGCGACGCCAGTGCAAGGCGAAGCGTACCACCACTGGAGCTACCATCGGGATAGAAGCGGATCGCCCCCTGCTGTTCAGAGTTGACCTGAGAGAGGGCCGCCACCAGCTGCAGATCCAGCGCTTCAGGCAGACGGTAGCTTCGATTACGCCCGGTGAGCTGATACCGTTTCTGTTGGAGATCGAGCTGCCAGAGGCTCTCCCGACCGGTGGCGATGGCCCTGCCACGCGCAAAACGAAGCGACGCCGCCACCTCTCTTGCTGCACCGTTTAACTCAACGCCCGGCAGTGCTGCACTAATTAGCGGCGGGGCGATTGCTAACATCATCCCCGCGAGGGCAAGTACCACCAGCAGCTCGATTAAGGTGAAGCCGCCCCGAGCCAGTTGCCCTACTCCCAGCTCAGAATATCACGGTTATCCCCCTCTCCCCCGGGACTGCTGTCGGCTCCGAGTGAGAGGAGATCATAGCCACCATGCTCTCCGGGAGAGGTGTAGTGGTAGGGGTTGCCCCATGGATCATCGGGAATTGTCCGCTTTTTGAGGTAGGGACCGTTCCATCTTTTGGCAGAGGCGGGTTTGGTTACAAGCGCCACCAGCCCCTCTTCACTGTTGGGGTAGCGCCCGACATCGAGTCGATAGAGATCCAGCGCCGCGCCGAGATCCTCGATCTGTACCCGGGCGGCCTTCCCCTTGGACTCCCCCAAGGCGTTCATCACGGCCGGTCCCACCAACCCTGCGAGCAGGGCGAGGATCGCCAATACCACCAGTAGTTCGATTAAGGTAAATCCTCTCGTGCCAACCACCATTCTCTGCTCTCTTTTCAAACGAAATCCCCTGTTATGCAAGTAAAATACCTGAAATTAAAATGCCAGTTGGTTCGCACCAAGAATGGCCATTAGGATAGAGGCGATTATAGCAGCAACCACAACCCCCAGGCCGACGATCAATACCGGTTCGATTAGGGTGAGCGCACGATTAATCGCATTTTTTACCTCTTGATCATATACATCTGCCACTCGCAACAGCATTTTGGAGAGCGATCCCGACTCCTCGCCAACGCGGATCATCTGCAGCGCCAGTGGCGGGAAGACTCCTGCCACCTCCAGAGATCCCGCCAGCCGTTGACCACTTTTGAGGCGTTCTGCTGCCTCTTTTACCGCGGTAGTCAACACCCGGTTGGTCATCACATCGCCCGCCAGTTGCATCGAGGAGAGGAGCGGCAGACCGTTACTCGCCAGAACCGCCAGCGTGCGGGTAAAACGGGCAGTCTCCACTTTTGTGAGGAGATCCCCCAGCAGCGGGAGCCGCAGCAGATAGCCGTCCCAGCGGAGACGGATGTGCGGTCTCTCCAGCGCGGCAGCAAAGGCCGCCGTTGTCCCTAAAATGAGCGCCAACAGCAGCCACCAGTAGTGGCGAAACCCCTCGCCGATTGCGACGACAATGCGGGTGGCAAGTGGCAGCGTCGCCCCCATATCTTCAAACATCTGCTGAAACTGGGGGACGACAAACATCAGCAGCAGGATCACCGACAGTCCGGCGACAGTGACGAGAATCGAGGGGTAGATGAGTGCCGAGCGGACACTCTCCCGCAGCGCCTGACTCCGCTCGCGATACTCTGCGAGCTGAATCAGGACCTGCTCCATCGCCCCGCTGCGCTCTCCTGCCCGCACCATATTGATGTAGATCTTCGGGAAGTAGTCCGGTTCTCGCTCCACCACATCAGAGAGGTGATCCCCCTGCTGCAGTCCCTGTAACAGCTCTCCCAGCAGCCGCTGCTGCTCCTCTTCCTGCGCGAGATCCCTGAGGATGGAGAGACCCCGCTCCAGCGGAATTCCCGACTCTAGCAGTGTCGCCAGCTCCCGGGTCAATGCGGTGATGGTCGCTGGTGGCAACCGCTTGGCTCTTCTCTGCAGCAGACGCAAGGGGCGACGACCCAAACCGCTGCCCTCACGAATCTGGAGCGGGATAAAGCCTTCTGCCTGGAGCTGCGCCAGCAACACCTCCCGACTGGGAGAGCGGCGCTCTCCCTCACTGCGCTCGCCGTTATTGCGCACCACCTCATAGCGGTAGAGATTCACCCCTCACTCTCCCGCGTCACTCGCAACACCTCTTCTATGGTAGTCACTCCGGCGATCACTTTGCTCAAGCCGTCACGATAGAGGCTCACCATGCCATCGCTCTGCGCCTGACGGGAGATCTCTTCCCCCCCCGCTCGCTGAAGCACCAGTCTGCGCAGGGCATCATTCATCTCCAACAGCTCTACCACCGCCACCCGCCCCCGATATCCGGTTCCACCACACTGCTCACAACCGACAGCACGATAGAATTGAAGAGCTACCTGCTGAGGGAGATCTAACCGCTGAGACAACTCCGGATCGGGTGCGTAGGGTTGACGACAGTGGAGACAGAGACGACGCACCAGTCGCTGGGCGAGAATCGCATTAATGGTCGAGACCAGCAGGTACTCCTCCACCCCCATATCGAGCAGGCGGGTGATCCCCCCGGCGGCGCTATTGGTGTGAAGGGTGGAGAGGACCATATGCCCGGTCAGTGCCGATTGCACCGCTATCTTCGCGGTCTCCCTATCCCGCATCTCTCCCACCATGATGATATCGGGATCCTGGCGGACAATTGAGCGCAGCGCCTCGGCAAAGGAGAGACCAATTCCCGCCTTCACTTGAACCTGATTCACCCCTTCGAGCTGATACTCGACCGGATCCTCTACGGTGATAATCTTCCGCTCATCGGTATTGAGGCGCTGCAGGGCGGTGTAGAGGGTACTGCTCTTGCCACTCCCTGTCGGTCCGGTCACCAGCAGGATGCCGTGGGGGATCTCCAAAATACGGTAGAGCCGCTGCAGTGTGTCGCCTTCAATCCCGAGCGCGGTAAAATCGAGCTGGATCTTCCCTTTATCGAGAAGGCGGATCACGACGCTTTCACCAAACATGGTCGGGATAGTGGAGATACGCATATCCATCTCCTTCCCCTGTATCTTGATCGAGATCCGACCATCCTGGGGGAGGCGGTGCTCGGCGATATTGAGCCTCGCCATGATTTTGATGCGGGAGATGACCGCTGCAGTGGAGGCGGCGGGGGGGGATTCGCTCTCCATCAGCACCCCATCTACCCGGTAACGGACCTTGAGCTTCCCTGCAAAAGGTTCCAGGTGGAGATCGGAGGCCCCCAGCTCCACTGCACGCTTCAGAATCAGATTCACAAGACGGATCATCGGCGCTTCACTGGCGAGATCGCGAAGATGATCGACATCACTCTCCTCTTCGTCCCCCCCTTCCAGCCCCTCTACCAGCGCCCCCATTGCACTTCGACCCTCACCGTAGAGCCGTTCAATGGTGCTATCGATATCCGAGATCAGGCCGACAGAAAACCGAAACTCGGCCGTCTCACCGTAACAGGCGCGAAGCGCGGCAAGCAGATACTCCTGAGTCGGATCCATCATCACCAGACTCACCCGACTCCCCTCCTGCTCCAGAGGGAGAAGATGGTACTGTTTGAGAAAGCGGAGCGGAAGTGGCGTCTCGCCCACAATCTCCTGCGGATAGCTATCCGCTTCGAGTAGGGGGTGGCCACTATAGTCGGCATAGGCCTGAGCCAGCTCCCGCTCACCGATAAAACCGAGGCGAACGAGGATCACCGCAACCGCTTCATCCCCCTGCACTGCCAGTAGCTGAGCCTGGGAGAGTTCACCTCGGGTGAGAAGACTCTTTTCCTGAAGCCACAAAAAAAATTTTTGCATATTGGGGAAAACGACCTCATACCATGCCCTTCACAATACCCTATTATCACAGAGATAGCAGAGTGGAACCACTCTCTGATGAGATCTGATGCCATTAAACGACCACATCACCACCTTTGGCCAAGAGATGCTCTCCCGTTACGGCGAGCGGATTCACAAACTCTCAATTCACGCCGGTTTCACCTGCCCCAATCGTGATGGTAGCAAAGGGGTTGGCGGCTGCACCTTCTGCAACAACAGCTCTTTCAGCCCCAACGCCCGCAGCCACGCCCCTATCAGCGATCAGATCGCCTCGGGGCGCTCGGTTCTGGCGAAACGGACCGGAGCCAAAAAGTTTATCGCCTATTTTCAGGCCTATACCAACACCTATGACAATCCGGAGCATCTGCGCCAACTCTATGACGAGGCGCTGGCGATTCCCGATGTGATCGGCCTCTCTATCGGTACCCGCCCCGACTGTGTACCCGATCCGGTGCTCGAGATCCTTGCCCAATACCGGGAACGAGGTTTTGAGGTGTGGCTCGAGCTTGGACTTCAGTCGAGCCATGACCAGACGCTGGAGAGGGTCAATCGTGGCCACACCTTCGCCGAGTACTGTCAGGCGGTAGCGCGGGTACACCGCTACCAGCTTCAGCTCTGTACCCATCTCATTGTCGGTCTTCCCGGAGAGGGGGTGGAGGAGAATATCACCTCCCTCGAAAGGGTGCTCGAGCAGGGGGTAGAGGGGCTGAAGCTCCACCCGCTGCATGTGGTTAAGGGGACGCAACTGGCCAATAGCTGGCGTCAGGAGGAGTACCAGCCGTGGTCTCTAAAGGGGTACATCTCGACCGTTGCCGATATGGTGGAGAGGACCCCCCCCGAGGTGATCTACCACCGCCTGACCGGGACGGCCTCGAACGACATCCTCCTTGCACCGCAGTGGTGTCAGTGGAAATGGAGGGTTCTAAACGGGATTGAGCAGGAGCTGAAACAACGGGGATCGATTCAGGGAATAAAAACATAACACCTTATGCCGATTTTTGGTTACGATTAGCGGATGCCAACAACGCCGCAAGGTGGAAGAGGTAGTGCGAAAAAAAATCAATCACCAAAACGAGGAGTTGTTTCTATGACAAAAAAGGATAAATCCCAGTCCAATGATCAAGATGGGGCAAAAAAAGAGAAGAAGCCGAAGAAGGTTAAGAATGATGTCTACGAAAAAGAGCTGTTTCGGATGCAGCTTGAGCTGGTTAAGCTACAGGAGTGGATTAAAGAGGAGGGGTTAAAGGTTGTTGTCGTCTTTGAAGGGCGCGATGCCGCGGGTAAAGGGGGGGTCATTAAACGGATCACGCAGCACCTCAACTCCCGTATCTGCCGCGTGGCCGCCCTCCCCGCCCCGACCGAACGCGAAAAGACGCAGTGGTATTTTCAGCGTTATGTGCCGCACCTCCCTGCCGCTGGCGAGATGGTGCTCTTTGACCGTAGCTGGTACAACCGTGCCGGGGTTGAGCGGGTGATGGGGTTCTGTACCGATGAGGAGTACAGAGAATTTATGCGCACCTGTCCCGAGTTTGAGCGGATGCTGGTCCGTTCCGGGATTATCCTAATCAAATACTGGTTCTCGGTATCGGATGATGTTCAGGAGAGTCGTTTCCGCAGCCGCCTAGAAGAGCCTCACAAGCGGTGGAAGCTGAGTCCGATGGATCTTGAGTCGCTCAAGCGCTGGCCGGAGTACTCGCGGGCAAAAGATGAGATGTTTGCCCACACCGACATCAAACAGTCACCATGGTATGTGGTCAACTCCGATGTCAAAAAGCACGCCCGTCTCAACTGCATCTCTCATCTGCTGACGATGATCCCCTACAAGGATCTCACCCCGGAGAAGATCGTGCTGCCAAAACGGAACCCCGATAGCGGCTATGTCCGTCCGCCAATCACGG
>JADFYS010000008.1 GCA_015232955.1 Gammaproteobacteria bacterium | reverse complement strand
CACCGCTCGCGGTACCGCTGTTTTTGATAGAGAGTTCATCAGCAGCTTCATTATTAGCGGTGATTTGTGCTTCCAGTTTGGCACCACTATCCCAGACAGCATCACCATCATCGTTGTTGGCAGTCGCGGCGCTATCAATTGGCGTTGCCGGGTCGTTTTCGGTGTAGCTCAGGTCAGCGAGGGTGAGGGTGGGAAGAACAGGTTGGCTCCAGGATATGCAGTACAGTGGATAAATTGAGGCACAACCCGTTCCATAGCGGCCCGCCCAAGAAGCCTTGTCAGTGGTTGATCCAATCTTCCCCCAAAAATTATTAGTAAAATCGGTACCGCCATTACATGTTTGTGTGCCGAAGATACCACCAGCACCAGTATTGCTGAATGTCCACGGCCTCAATTCATTTTCAGTAATTGAATTGGTCGAATCGCCAGTCAATAGATCGGACCAATTCGCTGCAATTTGCGTAGTGCCGTCCGATCGATATATCGGTTCATTAGTAGGGATTCCTTTGAGCTGAGGAAGATCTCTGATTTCATCGTTTTCTGATAGTGAGATAAGCGCAGCTACATTTGTCGTTGTATCCGGCCTGTTGCTATCAGCAGCACATTTGAAATCTACAAAGCTCCTGACAAGCGACGCATCGCTATGAAAGCTGCCATTATATGTGTTGCTTGTAACCCAAATACGCACATCGGCATAAATTTGAGCCGAATGAAAAAACGCAGCCATCACTATTGCGCCGGTAGCTAATTTAACACCATCAGTCATCTGAGAATCCCTTTAATTTCAAGCGTATGACAAGGTTGCAAAATCAATCGACAAGTCAGATGTAGCAATGAAAAAGCAACTTGTGATAACCAGCGACTATTCTCCTCCGGGCGCTGACCAAGCTGCAACGACCTTGCTCTACGCGAAACGGACTATTTTCTACGCGAAACGGCATTCGGTGCCGATTCCGCCAGCAGGGCTGACCCAAAGGTGCCGATTAACCGGGTTCGCGCCGGTTGCGTAAATGGCCCGGCGGATAGCCGAACTGGCGCTTGAAGGCGGTGATAAAGTGGTTCTGGTGGGAATAGCCCAGACGATGAGCGATCAACTTCAGGGGGGTTTCCGAATCCGCTATCAGGGCGTGTGCCTCTTCCAGTCGGCGTTGGAGGATAAAGCTGTGGATTGGTTGTCCGTAGCACTGCTTGAACAGGGTGTTTAACTTTTTCGGACTCATCCCATACCGCTCCGCCAAATCGGCAATCGAGGGAAGTTTGCCCTCAAGGACCAGCAGCTGCTGATGGAGTTCCGATATCAGATGGCGGTCACTGTTTTGTAGCGTCAGCCGGTTTTCTTCGAGGTAGTAGTTGGCAAACGCACTTATAAATTCCAGTATCTTGCCGTGAATGTAAAGTTCCTGCAGACGACCGCTGTAGTCGTTGGTCACCGCCTCAAACAGCGGCTGGGTGTGGGCGTAGGGGACCGGAACGACTGTGGCAGCCGGTGGCTGGGACAACCCCAGTCGTTCATAGAGCCGCTCTTGCAGTTCAACGCCAATCAGTTTCGTCAGCATTGAGTCCCCCAAACTGAATGAGATAAAGTTAAAGGGCTGCGTCACATTGTGAAATGCCTCGATACTGAGTTGATGAGTACGCCGAAAGTGGCCGGTACCCATGCCATAGCGATGGGTGTCGGGCGTCATCGTCTTGTCTACCTGGACCACCTCACGCTCCGAAAACATGGCGAAAAAGCCTGTCTCATCCAGCGTCAACTCACCCTTTACGATCGGGTAGTGATGATGTTCCGGATTCGATTGATCGGCGTGATAGTGGTGCTCCGCCTTGTAGATGCTGATGTTGTCGCGAGTCTGCATAATGGTCGCGTGTGCGGTACCGATGTGCGCAGGGAGGGCGTAGTCAAATTGTGATATTTCTATACTACTATCGATCGCCTGCTTGGGCGATTGTGCCTCGTCGCTCAGCCAGCTAACATTTAAATTACTGAAAATATGACTGCTTTCGCTCTTTCCCATGATGGTTTCGTCTTGGCTGTGCCTGTTGGGGAACCGTTGATGAAAAGGTTATCACAGACCCCGGTTAGCTTAAAATCCGCAGTTGGACACCATGAACCGAAAATCCGCAGTTGACCGCTGCATATATCTATCAACATAATGATTATGCAATGAAATTCACAACATACCAGCTTCACCTGTTGGATGAACACCGCTACACCGCGAATGCCGCATTTGTGGCGGTGCAGTGCAACGAAGGCATGGATGCCGAAGGTACGAGCCCAAGGGTGGACGAAGATAGAACAATGCACGACTGCATGGATGCAGGGCAAAGTCGGGAACAGTTGCCGAGGAGCAATTTTCTGTCTATTGCAAGGAGCTGTAACGCCGCAATGCGCCACCACAAATGCGGCACTCGCGGTGACCAACTGCGGATTTTAGGATAACAGAGTAAGAACGCGCTTGCGATTATTTGCTGCAAGCGTTTGATTTTATGGTGGGCCCAGTAGGACTCGAACCTACGACCAAGGGATTATGAGTCCCCTGCTCTAACCAACTGAGCTATAGGCCCTTATTCGATCATGCTGACTCAGAATCAAGAAAGCTATTTAGGTGTTCTGATCTACTTGGATGCCGCAGTTTCCGTAGAGCCTTAGCTTCTATCTGACGAATACGCTCCCGGGTCACATCGAACTGCTTTCCTACCTCTTCCAAAGTGTGATCTGTATTCATATCGATACCGAAGCGCATTCTTAGTACTTTAGACTCTCTTGCGGTTAACCCCTCGAGTACCTTGATTGTAGCTTCACGCAGCCCCTGGAATGTGGCGGATTCCACCGGTGACAGGGCGTTGCTATCTTCAATGAAATCACCCAAGTGCGAATCTTCATCATCGCCAATGGGGGTCTCCATCGAAATCGGTTCTTTTGCAATTTTTAAGACCTTTCTGATCTTATCTTCCGGCATCTCCATCCGCTCTGCCAGCTCTTCCGGTGTGGCTTCTCGCCCCTTCTCTTGTAATACCTGTCGCGATACACGGTTGAGCTTGTTAATGGTCTCGATCATGTGCACCGGTATACGAATGGTTCGCGCCTGATCGGCAATAGAACGGGTAATGGCTTGACGAATCCACCATGTGGCGTAGGTGGAAAACTTGTATCCCCGGCGATACTCAAATTTATCCACCGCCTTCATCAAGCCTACATTTCCTTCCTGAATTAGGTCAAGAAATTGTAAGCCTCTGTTGGTATATTTTTTGGCGATGGAGATGACCAGCCTTAAGTTCGCTTCAACCATCTCTTTTTTTGCCCGGCGCGACTTGGCTTCACCAATTGAGATGCGTCGGTTGATATCTTTAATTTCCGAAATTGGAATCCCGCATGTTCTCTCCAGTTTCACCAACTTTTTCTGAAGTTTTACGATTTCAGCTCTTTCGCTCTGAAGTTTGTCTCTATAGCTACTGCTCTGAACTAGGATCTCATCCACCCAGCCGAGATTGGTCTCGTTATCGGGAAAGCTGGAGATAAACTCCTTGCGCGGCATTCCAACGACATTTACACAGACATCCATAATTTTGCGCTCGCAGCTGCGGACAAATGTCACTTTACTCCGTACGCCTTGAATCAGTCGATGAATCATCTTTGGATTCAACTTTAGCTCTAGAAAGAGATCGGACATTTCGTTCACTAGCGCATGACGACTCTCCCTTTCTCCTTCATTGTCAGAGAGTATTACCATCAGTTGGCCATGCACATCACGCAGTCTATCCATGCGTAAACGGACATCTTCTATATCCAGAGATGGCTGTACTATTTTTTCATCATCATCGCTATCATTATGTGCTTGTGGATTGAGGATCTCATCGCTCTCGTTAGGATCGACAAAGCCTGAGATCATATCCAGAAGGCGAGACTCGCCTAGCTGGATTAATTCAAATTCACGCAGGAGCTCACTTATCGTCTCTGGCTGACGCGACAACTCTGCAAGCATCTGTTTATTGCCCGACTCGATCCGCTTGGCAATGGTGATCTCGCCTTCACGAGTCAACAGCCCCACTGCCCCCATTTCACGCATATACATCCGCACAGGATCTGTGGTACGACCAAACTCGCTGTCTGCGGTTACGAGCACAGCTGCAGCCTCTTCTGCTGCCACTTCGTCGGCACTGGAGACCGAATCACTTGCCATCAACAGGCTATCTGCGTCGGGAGCAGTCTCATGGACATTAATACCCATGTTATTGATCATCGAGATGACATCTTCTATCTGTTCCGGATCGACGATATCACTCGGGAGGTGATCATTCACTTCAGAATAGGTGAGGTACCCCTGATCTTTACCTCGATCAATTAGCGACTTCAGTCTGGATTCTTGTTGATCTTGCATCTATTTTCCTGTAATTAATTCTTGGTTTTGCTAAAGGCGAACAACATTTGGCGAAACACTTTCGACGCAGGCGAACCCGTGATTCTACCTCAAAGTGGTTTCATCATTCAATGTTTTTCTCTCTTTTTTCGCAGCATTTCGACCACCTGGCGATACCGGTCCTTCTCATCTAAGGTTATTTGGCCGTTTTGGTAACGCTGCAACAGCTGATCATGCTCTTGTGTGAGCAAGAGATTGTCCAGCTCCATCATTGCGCCGACAAACTCTTTTTTCAATGCTTCCGCATCATCCTGCAGCAAAGATTCTATGGCAGCAATACTCTGTAAATGTCGCCCCTCTTCATCCTCTCGCCAATGCTCGATGATAGTCGCCAGTGTTACCTCTGGTTGTTGTTGTAGATAGTCGATTAGCCTGACCAAAAGGGTGATGCCGGGTAGCTGTAGTGTGGAGAGCTGCGGTAGCTTCTCGAACTCGGATGCCAAAGATGGCTGCTGCAGCAAGAGTGAGATAACCCTACGCACCAGTGATGGTGGTTCTCGTTGTTTTGAGGTAGCCCCGTACCTTCCCCCTTGATGCGGCCTGCGACCACTCGCTTTCCCATACTTTGCAGGCGGTTGCCCGGCACTCTCCGCAGGCAGTGGCTGGATGGGGTGGCTATTGGTCATCGCAGCTAACCGCTGCGATAGCAGTTGGCGTAGCGCGCCCTGCGGGATCTTCTGCAAAAGTGGCGTTGCCAACTCAAGCAGTCTCGCCTGTCCATCCAGCTGGCGCAGGTCGACCTGGGATGTCAGCTTCTCAAAAAAGTAGTGGCTGAGGGTCTCTGCCTCTTCTACCCGCTGTAAAAACGCCTCTGTTCCCCCTTTTCTGATTAAGGTATCGGGATCTTCACCATCCGGTAGAAAGAGAAACTTTAAAGTTCGATTACCACGCATCAACTCTAACCCATTCTCAAGCCCGCGCCATGCCGCGTCCTTGCCTGCACGATCCCCATCAAAACAGAAGACGATTTCGGGGGTCATTCGAAAGAGTTTGGTCAGATGCGATCGGGTTACACTGGTCCCTAAGGTCGCGACGACATTATGAATTCCATACTGAAAAAGTGAGACGACATCCATATACCCCTCTACGACAATCACCCGCGCCATCTCTCTCTGCTGCTGCCTCGCCTCAAACAGGCCGTAAAGTTCATCTCCTTTATGGAATATCGCCGTTTCTGGTGAGTTTAGATATTTTGCACCGTGACTACTTGCAGCAGAGCCGGGGATCTCTCTGCCACCCAAGGCGACCACCCTTCCTCGCGGATCCCGAATCGGAAAGATGATCCGATCCCGAAAACGATCATAGTAAGATCGCTTTTCACTATTTTCCTTTACCAATCCCGCGGCACTCAGCTCTTGAACTGAGTATTTCGCTAGCGCCTGAGTCAGGTTATTCCAGCCATCCGGTGCAAATCCCAGCGCAAAGGTCTTGGCTATCTCGCCACTAACCCCACGCGTTTTAAGATAGTGAATCGCCCTCTGCGCCTGTTGGTGTTGACGCAGTGCTTGTTGATAGAAGTTGCTCGCCGCTTCCATAATCGGGTAGAGACTCTCCCCCTCACTTCGCTTTGACGGGCTTACTCTCTGCTGAGTCCCTCCCTCTGAAGCGACATAGGGGATAACCAAGCCGGCAGTTCTTGCCAACTCCTCCACCGCCTCCACAAAACCGAGATTATCGTAGCGCATCAAAAAGTCGATGGCTGTACCATTGGCACCACAGCCAAAACAGTGATAGAACTGTTTGACCGGTATCACATGAAAGGAGGGGGTCTTTTCGTTATGGAATGGGCAGCACGCTTTGAATTCACTGCCACTTTTTTTTAAGGGATATCGGCTGTCGATGATATCGACAATATCGACCCGAGAGATGAGGCCATCAATAAACTCTCGCGGAATGCGGTCAGGCAAGGCTGTTTATACCCCAAAAAACTAGTCAATAGCCAACCGCAATTTGGCTCCCATAAGGAATTCTATCCGCTAGTGCTCAAGTCAAGGAATTCTATCCGCTAGAGCTCAAGTCAGTGCTGCTTTTACTGCACCACTTACTTTGCCAATATCGGCTCTGCCTTGAAGCTGAGGCTTCAGTATGGCCATCACCTTGCCCATCTCTTTAATCCCTTCCGCCCCACTCTCTGCAATAGCCGCTACGACCATCTTCTCTATCTCATCAGGGGTGAGTTGTTGCGGGAGAAATTCATCGATCACTGTCGTTTCGTACTCTTCCTGAGCAACAAGGTCATCGCGACCCGCCTGACTATAGGCGGTGATCGAGTCTCTTCGCTGTTTCTTCATCTTATCCAGAATCTGAAGCAGCTGTGTATCATCAAGTTCGATTCGCTCATCCACCTCACGCTGCTTCACAGCCGCTTGTATGAGGCGTATCACCGCCAGGCGCTGTTTCTCTTTACCCTTCATCGCCCTTTTCATCTCTTCCGTGAGACGAGTTTTTATGGTCACAGACATTGAAAAGTCGCTATGCCGTTAGTAGAGACGACGGGTACGCAGACGATCACGAGAAGTCTTCTTCTGCTGCCGTTTCACTGCTGCTGCTGCCTTACGCTTGCGAATGGAGGTCGGCTTTTCATAAGCCTGGCGACGACGGACTTCCGACAAAGTCCCTGCCTTTTCACAGCTACGCTTGAAGCGGCGCAAGGCAACATCAAAGGGTTCGTTATCTCTTACTCGTACAGATGGCATCTAAAACATATTCCTTGAAATAATTAAATAATTTGGTTCGACGATTACACCCAAAGTCCCACAGGGTACGGTTGACGGGGTCTGGTGGACGCGCGATTTTACGCAAACAGCCACTAAAAATCAATTTGATATCGGGTTATTTTTTGCTTTCGAGAAGTTTAAGCAGCCGTTTGGGGGGGAGGTAACCTGGTATCAACTCTCCACTTTCAAGAACAAGCGCCGGTGTACCGGTGACACCAAACTCTTCGCCCAAGGCGAGATGGCTATCCACGGGGTGGGCACACGGCTCGCTCTCCACACTGCCACCACCTTTCGCTTCATCCATCGCATCAAGTCTGTTCTCTGCACACCAGACATTGGCTATCTTATTGTAGGAGTCCGAACCGATACCCGCTCTGGGGTAGGCGAGATAGTGGACGGTAATGCCATCACGGTTCATCTCTTCCATTCCCGAGTGGAGCTTTCGGCAATAACCGCAGTCAATATCGGTGAAAACCGTAATTGAATATCTCTCTTCACCTTTCGCTTTGTAGGTGATCTCCTCTTTTTCGTTCATCTCCTGCAGACGCAGTTTGCGAATACCCGATAGCCGCTTTTGGGTCAGATTTTCGCCTGTTGTAAGGTCTCTCAAGGTACCATCGAAGATGTATTTGCCATCCGCTGAGACATAATAGACCGTTGCCCCATAGCTCACCTCATAGATCCCGGTCACCGCTGTCGCCTCTACCGCATCTGGTGGGCTACTAATGACCTTTTTAAGCGATGCACGAATCGTCTCAACGGCCGAACTGTTCTCTGCAGCGATTACCACGGAACAGAGAGAAAAAAGGAGCACGGATAGCAGTTTGTTGCGAAACTCAAATTTCATAAAACTAATCTCTAAAGTTGTTAAATTGTAAGGGAATGGGGATGCTGCTCTCACGCAACAGAGCCATGACTTGCTGGAGATCATCCCGTTTTTTACCGCTGACCCGCACCTGCTCACCTTGGATAGCCGCCTGCACTTTGAGCTTACTATCCTTAATCAGCTTGACCACGGTTTTCGCACTCTCTTTGTCGATACCTTCCAGAATCTCTACAAAAAGGTAGGTCCGACCCCCACGCGATTCGATATCCTTCTCAGCAAATGAGGCGAGATCCAAGCCACGCTTACTCGCCTTCTGGTGGAGAAGAGAGATAATCTGCTGCAGCTGGAACTCACTCTCAGCCTCAAGCTTCAACCCATCCTCGCTCTCGACGATCGAAGCGTTACTCCCCTTAAAGTCAAAGCGGTTGGCCAGCTCACGGCTCACCTGATCCACCGCATTCGTCAGCTCATGGTGATCTACCTCAGAGACCACATCAAATGAAGGCATAACACTCCCTACTCCATATTTCAAAGCGATAAATCATACCCCAATTCCACCAGGAAGGGGATCCTAAATTGCGGTGGAGAGGCTAATACAACGAAGGGCTGCTCTTTTCGACACATAAAATATACCCAAGAACCCTGAAGTTCACTGTGTTCAAGTATCTTGGGTATACGCTCTCTCGGCGAAGGCTATTTCCGCTTGCCATGCTGTTTACGAAGCGCTGTTCGCTCAAGGCAGGCCACCAGATGAACTAGCTGCATCTGTTGGCGGCTATTTTCCAAAATCGCCTCGCCACCTACATTCATCATTGAGTCTTCCTCATTCTGGATTCGTACCACCTTAATCCGGAACTCACCAGAACAACCACTGGTAGCCAACACCTCTACACCCACAACATCCCCCAGATTGAGCTCTACTCTCCCCTGAAGATCAAGGTTGATATAGACCCCTCTTGCCGAGATATCGCGTAGGCGGGCAACGAGAGGTGTCATGGCGGCAACGCTCACCACCAGAGTCACTTCAAGCGCAGAGGTATCGATGCGGTGGTCTGCACGGGAAGAGTAGTAGCGAATTCGCTGTGGTAGCCGAAAAAGAGTGCACGGCATCCCCTCCTCTTCCACCTCTGCAACCAGAGTAGTTTCAAAGAGAAGGTGATTGGCCTGACTATGGGCAGAGACCATCAATTTCTCACCACCCGGGTTAGGTAACGGATCCGGATAGAGGTATGGTCGATCAAAAACAAGAACGCCTTCACTGCTATCAATACGCAGGAGAGTCGAAACCGCAGCAGAGTCTGTGCGTGGATAACTGATCTCAAGCAGTGACTCCTGCTGCATCAACTGCTGGAGTAGCAAGAGGATATAGGGCCTCGAGTCGACAAGCTCATACCCCTCCATAAGCTTTTCAGAGACCATCTATCTGATATATACCCAGGATACCTGAAAACGCTGGTTCCAGAAAGCCGATAAGCGCGACTCTTCTCGGCTCTGGCTCCTGCTTCGCACTACCTCCTGCATCCTTGCAGTCGTGCGTTTGCAGCTGTTTTGAATTTATCCGCGATGATTATGCCTTGGCAAAGGTGTTGGTAGAGAGTTTTCGAGAGGTGGAACCGCCCTGGTCATAGACCGTCTCTACCGGTTGCTGCGTTGAACCGGTAATCACAGAGAGAACCCGTTGCACCTGACGCCGCCCCGATTCAAGCAGCTGAATGTTCACCCGGTGGAGTTCATGACACTCTTTAAGTTCGGCCATCAGCTGGCTCCAGCGGTGTAAAAGAGCTGGATCTGCAAACTGCTGCAACCACTGTTCAAAAGCCCGACGGGAGTTTTCACACCCGGCATCGGTCAGAAGTTGGCGCCGATCCTGATCCAGCTGTTGCAGCTGTTCAAGGATATCCAGCTTCTCGCTGAGGGTGGTGTCGATCACCTCAACATCTTTTCTGGGAATGGCATCTCGTTCTCGTTTCAAAACGACGAGCAGGCGGCTCAAGGCCGCCTGCTCTGAATCCATAAGTTCGGAGAGTCTCTGTAAGAGCTCCCCACCTATAGGCGAGTGTTGTTCACCGCGCAAACGCTATCTCTCCACGCCTACTCAACTTCTCCCATGAGTTGGCGTTCAAATGAGATCATCTTATCGGCGACACGACCACTATCTATCTGATAAGAGCCCTCATCAATCGCTTTTTTCAGCGCTTCAACCCGTGAGGTGTCCACCACAGGCAGATTGGCGATGGTATTCTCGAGACTCCGTAACTGTACCGAAGTATCCGAAAGACTTACGGTCTCGATTGACGATGGCGTTCCTGTCTCAGACTGACTAACAGTCGGTTCACTACGCGATACCTGAGGTTGTGATCCCTCGGTGCTACGAGTTGCCTGAGTACCTGTATAACCTGTAATATTATTAATAGCCATTGGACTACACTCCTTTCCTTGCCCTATCTAGCGTCCCGCCAGAGAGAAACTTTAGGAAAAATTACTGCCTCTCCTCTACATCATCACCTCAACAGCCCCCTGTCCCGTCACGACCGCACTGATCTCTCGCTTGGAACTGAGGTTCATAACGCGGATGGTCTCACCAATCGCTCCATTCATCAAGGATTTTCCGGTCATTGTAACCTTTACCCCTGTTGTCTGAGCCGATATCGTCACCCGATCCCCCTTCTTAATCACCAGAGGCGGCTGCAACATATTGTGGCTAATCACCGTATCCGCACGCACGGTTCTTTTCACCTCTTGGCCGATTGCCGCTGCAGGGAGGGTGAAAAAACCTCCGCGTAAAAGCGCTGTATCACGCCTTTGCAGCTGCAGATCCGCCGCAGAGACGATCTCTCCCCGCGACAGGTTCCTCGTAGCTACGATCACCTCCTGATAGCGGACAATGGTACTGCGGACATAGACCGACCACGGTTTGCCCCCTTCACACTTCACGCCCACGGTGATCATCCCCCCCCGTTCACTATAGCCCGGTGGAAAGAATGCAGTCAGCGGCTGTTCACAACGCTGCAGCCGGAGGCGGGCATCGAGGTTACCGACCTCTATCTCGACCTCCTCCTCGGCAGCGGATAGCTCTTGTAGCAGGAAATCCTCTGCCGCTTGGCGAATCGACGCGAGGGGTTCATAACCCTCCACCTCACCCCCTGCTACCGGAGTTATCACGGTAAACAGAGAGAGAAGCAGGAGAGAGCGCATTAAATGAAGCAGCACAACAATAGATTTCATCCCTTAAATATAGTGGTCTCACCGACCTCAGGCAAGGGAGAACGCGATAACCGGAAAGATTCACTACCCCTTTACCGCGCTTCCGCCTAAAATAAGGCGGATATGGTGACGAAAAGTTCAGCATCTCATCCTCTTGGCCCAATGTCACCGCCAACTCAACAGGGAATCACAGCGCTATGGGCATCTTCCGCCTTCTCATTGTCGCCGCTATCGGTTGGCTTTTTTACACTCTCTATCGCAGAATTCAACAGCAACCGGGCAAAAACCCGCCTCCGGCCAAATTCGAAGGAGAAGAGGTCGTATCCTGTCGTGTCTGCGCCCTCCACATCCCGCGCAATGAGGCGTTACGAGAGAGCGGTCACTACTACTGCTGTCGGGAACACCGCGATCAAGTCGATACCCAAGATAGCTGAAAACGCTAACTCCAAAGAGCCGGTAAGCGCGACGCTCGAGCGTTATGAACTCTTTGAATAAAATGACTATTCATGCGGTCTCATCCATTGAATAGCCACTCTTCTCGACTCCCCGAAAGCCACTGTTTCCAGGCGCCCTGGGTATAAACTACGGCCATGACTCCAACCGCCATCACCCCGGCTCACCCCCATGACTGGCGTCCCCTCCTCTTTTTTAACTACTATCGAATCGGTCTGCTTCTGCTACTGGTCACCTTGACCACGACCGAAACCCTCCCCTTCCCTCTCGGAAGCAGCAATCCCCGCCAGTTTCTGCTCTACTCCCTCATTTACCTTCTAATTACGATCGCGGCCACCGTCACCCTGCAGCTACGGCGCCCCGGATTTTATACCCAACTCCTCCTCCTGGTGGCGGTGGACATCACCATGATCACCCTCCTGATGCACTTTAGTGGAGGCGTGAGTAGCGGGTTGGGGATTCTGCTGGTAGTCAGCATCGCCAGCAATAGTATGCTGGTTACCGGTCAACTCCCCCCCCTGCTGGCTGCGGCAGCCACCATCGCGATCCTGATTGAACAGACCTTTACCTCATCCATCTCTCCCGGATCTTTTATCAACTACCCGTATGCGGGTCTGACCGGGGCCGCAATCTTCACCACGGCACTCCTCACCCACGCGTTGGCACGACGGGTTCGTGAAAGCGAAAAGGTGGTTGCCCAACAAGAGCAGGATCTGGTCAACCTGGCACAACTGGCAGAGTATGCCGTAGAACAGATGGGAACCGGAGTGATCGCCTTTGATGGTCAGGGCAAGATTCACATCATTAATAGCGCTGCGCGCTCCATCATCGCCTGCGGAGAGAGTATCCCGGATACAACCACAGAGTTACCGCTCAATCTTCGCCACTATATTGAGGTGAGTCACCAGTCACAACCCCATCCAGACACCCTCCACCTGAACGATGGCAGTAGTTATCTCGCGACACTCACCCCCATTCACCATAGCAAAACCAGAGGTAGCCTGCTCTTTTTGGAAGATAATCGTAGCGCCATAAGAAGGGGGCAGCAGATGAAAATGGCGGCAATGGGACGACTGACTGCAGGGATCGCCCATGAGATTCGTAACCCTATAGCCGCCATTAGCCACGCTGGACAGCTGTTGGCGGAATCGCCTACACTCGATGCCACCGAATTACGATTAACCGAAATTATCGGCAATAATGTCAATCGATTAGAGGAGATTGTCACCTCTATCATGCAGTTGGGAAAACAGCAACGCCACCCTATGGGAGAGTACCTGCTGGCACCACGACTCGATGAACTGAGCAAAGAGTTACAACACCATGGAGATCACCCCCCTCAGGCGATCACCTTTCAGGTTCAGCCTGAAGATCTCCGCATCTGCTTTAATCCATCCCACCTCCAACTTATCCTCTGGAATCTGGCCATCAACGGCTTGCGCCACAGCCGGGAAGAGATCATCCCCCGCCTCTCCATCTTCGGCTACCGAGACCAAGAGGAGAGAGTCAATATCGATATCATCGACAGTGGTAACGGTGTACCCGAGAACCTCCGTTCACAACTGTTCGAACCATTTTTCACCACCGACTCCCGGGGCACCGGTCTGGGACTATACATCTCGAGAGAGCTGGCGGAGAACAATTTCGCCCGCCTTCACTACCGCCCTACCACCAATGGAGAGAGCCGCTTCTCTCTAATTGTCGACACCCCGCAAGAGCAAGATACCACCCCCAAATTTTCTGAGAAACAGTATAGCCATGAGTAGAGAGACCACCTACATTGCAACCGCCCTTATCGTCGATGATGAACCGGATCTGCTCGAACTGCTCACCCTGACCCTGCGCCGAATGCAGATTGCCACCGTCAGTGCCGAGACCCTGAGTGAAGCCAGAAGGTCTCTTCAGAGCCGTGAGTTTCAGTTTTGCCTCACCGATATGCGCCTCCCCGATGGGAATGGCCTAGAGCTGATCCACGAGATTCACAACCACCACCCCGATATGCCGGTAGCGATGATTACCGCCCACGGCGACATGAACTCTGCCATTGAAGCGTTAAAGGCCGGGGCTTTTGATTTTGTCAATAAACCGGTCGACCTTCAGACTCTTCGTGATTTGGTGCAGAGCGCTCTTTCACTCAATACCCTCTCGCTGCAAGAGGGTAGTGCTACCCCTCTCCCGACGCTCCTCGGTAGCTCACCCCCCATGGAGATCTTACGGACAACGATCCATAAACTGGCCAGAAGCCAGGCACCAGTCTATATTCGCGGAGAGTCAGGAACCGGCAAAGAGTTGGTCGCCCGCCTGATACACCTTCACGGCCCACGACGACAGGCCCCATTCATCCCGGTAAACTGTGGTGCTATTCCTGCAGAGTTGATAGAGAGTGAACTTTTTGGCCATGTGAAGGGGAGCTTTACTGGCGCCAATAGTGATCGTCAGGGGCTGTTTCAGGCGGCTCATGGCGGCACCCTGTTTCTGGATGAGGTGGCTGATCTCCCCCTCAATATGCAGGTCAAACTGCTGCGCGCCATTCAGGAGAAGCGGATTCGACCGGTTGGCGCCTCTCACGAAATCCACATCGATAGCCGCATCCTCAGCGCTACCCATAAAGATCTGGCACAGATGGTGAAAGAGGGGGAGTTTCGGGAGGATCTCTACTTCCGTATCAATGTGATTGAACTGGCAATCCCGCCTCTGCGCGACCATCCCGAGGATATCCCGCTCCTCGCCGAGGCGATCATCGCCCGTCTGGGTAAAACCCTCTCCATTGCCAAGCCGACCATCAAAGCGCCCGCACTCAAGCGGCTACAGCAGTACAGCTATCCCGGAAATATCCGTGAACTGGAGAACATCCTGGAACGGGCATTAACCCTCTGTGAACAGGGGGAGATCACCTGTGACGACATCCAGATCGGCAGCGGTGTCGAACCCCACACCACAGAAGAGAAGAGTGACCCGGAGGAGATCGGCCTGGATGACTATCTCGCAGAGATCGAGCGCGAAGTTCTGGTATCTACACTCGAAAAGAGCCGATTTAATAAAACCGCCGCGGCAAAACGGCTCGGGATCTCCTTTCGGTCGATTCGCTATCGACTACAGCGTCTCGGTATCGATCTATGATCCTCCTATGATCCTCTAGAGATAAACCTGCCGTTTCCGGTGTTAATCTTAATCGACTCTCCCGGGGCGAGATACTCCGGTACCTGGACCTCGAGACCGGTAGAGAGGAGCGCCACCTTGGTTCTGCCGCTGGCTGTCGCCCCCTTCAGCGCCGGTGCGGTCTCTGTGATGGTCAGGGTCACCGCCTGCGGCAGCTCCACCGCAATCACCGCATCCGCCACCAGAAGGGCAGAGATCCCCTCCAGCCCTTCGCTCATATACTGGGTCTGACCCTCAAGCTGCTCCTCATCAAGGGTGTACTGACTGTAATCATCGAGCGCCATAAAGGTGTAGTGCGTCCCGTCACGATAGGAGAACTGTACGCTCCTGCGCAGGCACTCCACCTCACGCAACAGATCATCCCCTTTATAGCTCGCCTCATATTTCTGCCCGGTGACCAAATTAGAGAAACGAACCTTATAGAGTGTCGACGCCCCTCTTGAGGTGGGACTTCGCGCCTCCACCTGACGGCAGAGGTGAGGCTGATCCTCAATCTCTACCACATCTCCCCTTTTCAGTTCAGAAGCCTTAGCCATCCATGCTCTCCTCAGTTACTGTGGTGACAACAAGGTAGACAACACCAGATCCAGCTCCTGTTGCCAATCATCTGCATCCAGCCCAAACTGCTGCTGGAGGCGGGCAGAGGAGAGGCGCGAGTTGGCCGGTCTCTCTGCCGGTGTTGGATACTCTGCGGTCGTAATCGGGGTGACTGTCACCGGTTGCGCTAACAGCCCTGTGGCGATAGCTCGCTCGACAATCTCTGTCGCAAAGCCGTGCCAACTGGTAAAAGGGGCGCCTGTAAAGTGATAAGTTCCCCATGCAAGATCCCCCTGTTCTCGGTAGCGTTCGGCAAGGGCGAGTAGCGTCCGGGCAATCCCTCGTGCAGAGGTGGGACTTCCGAGTTGATCCGCAACCACCCGCAGTTCGCTCCGCTCGGCAGCAACACGAAGAATCGTCTTCACAAAGTTGTGACCATGGCTGCCAAAGACCCAGCTTGTACGCAGAATGAGATGGCGATCAGCCTCTGAGCGAACCACCTCCTCACCTGCCCACTTGCTCTCACCATAGACCCCCAGAGGCGCCACCGGATCACGCTCACTATAAGGCGCATCTCCTGTGCCATCAAAGACATAATCGGTAGAGATATGAAACAGGGGTAACGCAAACTGCTGACACGCTGCGGCAAGAAATTGTGGGCCATTACAGTTAATCGCCCATGCGATCTCCCTCTCCTCTTCAGCCCTATCCACTGCGGTATAGGCTGCGGCATTGATCACCAGCTGCGGCTGCTCCTTTTCGATCAGAGCTTCAACCGCTTCCTTCTGCGTGATATCGAGCCGATCCCTTGCGCAAGCGACAATTTCATGGTCAGACACCCTCCCCAGACGCGTCAATTCCCACCCCACCTGACCATTGGCCCCGGTTACCAAAATCTTCATTCACTCCTCCCCGATGACAAAAGATGAATCACCACCAGCTCGCGAAGAACCGTTGTGGCATAACAGCCTGCAGGCAACTCAAAGCATAGACGGAGGCGATCCATTTGCAGCCACTCCCACTGCAGAGAGGGGAGAAGCAGTCGCAGAGCACGCCGCTCCTGCTCCAGACGCGCCGCTTCCAGGCCACGACAGAGTGAAGGTGCCTGCAGCTGTAACCCCTTCTCCCACGCTCCCGGTTCTCCCTGAGCCGGGGTAGGCCCATCGCCCCACAGCGGTCCGCTGGGGTGGAGATCCGGCGGTGGATTCTGCAACCGCTCATCCCCCGCTTGCAGGGGAAGAAGCGGACGCGAACAGCGATCATAGAGTGGAAGATCTCCCTCTAACAGCCGATTCCAGTTACCCGCTATCACCCGCTGCGACAGCAGTTGATTAAAGAGCCAGGACCTGGCTGCAGAGAGATAGATCCCCCGCTGATTGCGATCTCTGATCCGAAGTTTGCCGCTAAACATCGCCTCTGCCCGACCAATATTGGCAGCGTGATGACCAAAGCGCTGCTCTCCAAAATAGTTGGGAACCCCCTGCTCCCGAATCTGCTGTAACCGCATCTCCAGCGCCTGTTGCACCCCATCTATAGCGGTCAGGGTGATGGTAAAACGGTTACCCAACAGCTGTCCCCGCTTCAGTTTACGCGAATGACGAACCCGATCCAGCAGCTCAACCCCTTCACACCGGAATTGGCTCCAGTCAGGTTCACTGCGACCGGAGAAGTTGAGGGAAAAGGTCTGAGTCGTCAGTCCGTGACGATCCTTCATTCCGGCATAACCGACATCCACCCCCCGCAAACCAGCGAATCGCTGCAGCTGCTGCCCCAACCAGTGGGTATTGACCCCTCTTTTGCGTAGGGTCAACCAGAGGTGCTCGCCCTCTCCCGATGGCGAGAACCCCAGCAGCTCTTCCACCACAAACTCCTCTGGGGTGGTTTTCAGTGAGGCCGAGGCCGGGGGACGACCAAAAGCGTACCCCCAATCGGTTGCATAGTCGGTGGAGGGGGGAGAGAGACGCTCAACCACAATTCATCTACCACACACCGCGCAAAAGTGGTAATTTAGGCGAAATTCGATTTTCATCACCATATTAACGGGGGGCAACATGAGCAAGAAGAGTTCTAAAAAAGAGAAGAAGGGTAGCAAAAAAGCAAAAAAGATGCTTAAAAATATCACCTGTATCGCCTGTGACAGCGAAGATAAAGGTCAGGGGAGAAAGGGGAAGAGAAAGGAGAAAAAGCGAGACAAAAAAGAGCAGCGCCTCAATGCACCATTCGCCATCACCGGGAAGAAGGGAAAAGAGAAGCAAAAAAAGCGGCAACAAGGCCAATCGACTGCAGTGACCACAGAGAGCGTCGTTTTGGTCCCGCAACACCCACTCGACGCACTCGAAGCGG
>JADFYS010000089.1 GCA_015232955.1 Gammaproteobacteria bacterium | reverse complement strand
ACGGGTGAGGGTGGCGCTCTGAAAACGGAGCACGGCTACTTACTCTCCTGACGGGAGAGTTTTCCAACCAGACTGTCAAACATCCTTCCGATAGAGGATCCGGCGCTCTCCTCCACCTCTTCGCGATTGAGTGCCTCTACCAGTTCTGCTACAGATTGCGGTCGTACCGCCGGCTCAACCTCCAGTGCCCAGTCGATGGCGGTGAGCAGCCGCTGAGAGTAACGCCGCTTGTAGCTCTCTGCCATTGGCCGCATTTCGGCATCCCCCATCCGTCGATCCTCTGCCGATGGAGGGGCATCGTTGGTGATGCAGCAGCGCATCGAGGCACCGATGGCGTAGAGATCGCTCCACGGCCCGACATATCCCCCGATTTTCGACTGCTCATAAGGGGTAAAGCCGACAGTGACCACCTGTCCCGGCTGGTACTGCCGGGTCTGAAACATCGGATGAACCGCGCCAAAGTCGAGGAGCACCGGGTTGAAGTCGTGGTTGAGGTAGATATTGGCCGGCTTGATGTCGAGGTGGATCATCCCCTTGTCGTGGACCATCGCCAGCCCCCCGAGCAGAGGGAGGAATACCTTGTAGATCAGCGCCTCGCTCAGCCCCCCTTTCTCTTTGCGGATATAGGAGTGGAGCGAGACCCCGACGCTATATTTCATCACCATATAGACGGTCTGGTTGGCACGGAAAAAACCGGTGACATTGACCACATTGGGGTGTTTGAGTGTGGCGAGAAAACTCGCCTCCTGAAAAAAGAGGCGGCGGCCGTGTGAAAAACGCTCCTGCACCTTCTCCCCCTCTTCACGGACGCAGATGGTGACACCATCACTGTCGCGATAGGCGAGGCGGTAGGGGAGGTACTCTTTAATCGCCACCTCTTCGCCGCTGTTGTTATCAGTGGCAAGATAGACCACACTAAAGCCGCCACCACCGATGCGACGGATAATTGTAAAGTGATCTAGTTGCACCCCTTCCTGTAGCGGAACGGTCTGTTCAGTGTTACTCATCTCTTGTCCCGGGTGTTGGCTCTGGTTGCCGCAGTAGCTGCAGCAGTTCAATGACCATAGCCCCATTATAGTTCAAAGGAGTAGTTTGTCGTGATAAAGAGTATGACCGCATTTACCCGCCTCCTGGCCGAAGGAGAGTGGGGTAATCTTACTCTCGAACTCAAGAGTGTCAACCAACGCTACCTCGAGATCCAGCCCCGTCTCCCGGACCGACTCCGCCCGCTGGAGATCCCGATCCGTAGTGCAATCCAGGGGCGATTGTCACGGGGTAAGGTGGAGTGCTCCATCCATCTCTCGTTAAGTGGTGATGGAAGCAGAGGTCTCGCCATAGACCGCGAACTGGTGAAGTCGATTGCAACCAGTATTCATCAAGTGGATGCCATCCTCTATAACCCTGCAGCGATCTCGGCACTGGATGTGCTGAACTGGCCCGGAGTGATTCAGACAGAGACCATCGATGAAGAGCAGCTGCAACAGACGGTGCTCGATCTCCTTGAACAGGGGCTGCAACAGATGATCGCCGGGCGGGAGCGCGAGGGGGAGAAGATTGCAACCATGCTGGGAGATCGCATCGAGGCGCTACGCCAGGTGGTCGCGACGGTGGAGACTCGTCTGCCTCAGGTGCTTGCGCAGAGTCAGCAGCGGCTGCGTTCGCGGCTGGAAGAGCTGAAAAGTGAACTCAATCAGGAGCGGCTGGAGCAGGAGATGGCGATCATCGCCAACCGTCTTGATGTCGATGAAGAGCTGGATCGCCTCCGCTGCCATCTGGAGGAGGTCGAGCGGCTGCTACAGAGCAAAAAAAGTGTGGGCAGGCGGCTCGATTTCCTGATGCAGGAGCTAAATCGGGAGGCCAACACCCTGGGATCAAAATCGGGCGACATCGAAACCACCCGCGCCTCGGTAGAGATGAAGGTGCTCATAGAGCAGATGCGGGAGCAGATCCAAAACATCGAATAGTTTTTTGCCCCGTCCAAATCGGTTCGCAGATGTCCGTTTCCCAATGTCATTAACCCAACTTTGCGGATCAGCCAAAAATAACCCAACAAAAACAATAATATAAAATTTTTAAAGGCCTATTATGGCACTACAGATTTTTTTCCTTTTTTGGTTCGACGGTAGTTCTCTGGGACACCCCAATCTGCGATGAAATTCCCAGGGCGTTGTAGATAATCTGCTGATGGGGTTCGGCGCGTGTCGACTTGCGGACATGAATGGTTTTGTTTTCGCGGGTGTTCATGGTCACGGTGATCCGTGTTCGGCTGCGAAGCTGTTGGCGTAGCCACTCCCAGCTGCGGTGAATCCCTTTGCCCTTGAGCTGATGGCGATGGCGTTCTCTCCTGTCTCTGCTTTGTCTACGGTTTGCGTTATCCTGAAATCCAGTGTTTCCAAGCATCTTGGGTATATCTGCCGTCGGCGACATCTGTGTGCCACTCCTGATTACTCCATGGAAGTGGAAGGTTTTTAATTCGCAACATCTACTCTTTTTAACTATAATCGTCCGATCCGCAGCTTTTTGAGGTCACCGTCATGAAGGGTTTCAAATTTGGTAAACCGGCACACACCTTTACCACGGGTTACCCTGGAGAGACGATGATCGCCCTCGAGCCAAGAGTCCTCCTTGACGCCGCCCTTGGGTTGACGCTGGCAGATGTAGACGCCAGGGACCACACCACCGATCCTCACCCGGAACCCCTGTTGCCGCAACAGCAAGATGCGCTGTTAGAGTCGCTTGCCCTCGCCTCGCCACTTGCACCACAGGGTCGTAATGAGCTGCTCTTTGTGAGCGAATCACTCCGCTCGGATCCGCTGTTTCAGGGGTTTCTGGCCGATGTTGAGGCGAGAGAGGGGGAGATCGGTATCCACTTTCTGGGGGGTGGCGGGGAGCTCGACACCATCAACGACACGCTCCAGCTCTACGGGGATCTCGGTCTTAAGATCGACGCCATCCATATCTTCTCTCATGCCAGCGCCGGGGCGCTGACCCTGGGAGAGACCACCCTCACCCTCGATAGTCTCGACCAATCCTCCCAAAATAGCGACACCATTCGCCAATGGGGAGAGCGCTTTTCCGAGAAGGCCGATATTCTCCTCTATGGCTGTAATCTCGCCGCTAATGAGAGCGGCAAGATGCTGCTGCAGCGGATTGCCACCCTGAGTAGTGCCGATGTCGCCGCCTCTGATGATGCTACCGGTGCGCAGGCACGGGGAGGGGACTGGATCCTCGAACAACAGACCGGGGAGATCGACACCGCGCCCATAACCCCACTTATTGCTGAAAGCGGATATGACGGTCTTCTCGCAGCACCAGAGGTCACCGTTCCCGAGGATCCCTTTAGTGTTGATGAAGATACCCCTCTGACGATTAGTGGCGTAACCGTTGCTGATGGTGACGATAGCCCTCTCTCCATGACCGTGAGTGTCACCAACGGCACGGTCACTCTTGCCTCGACAACGGGATTGGGTAGTGTTAGTGGAAATGGCAGTGGCACAATCACCTTCAGCGGTCAGGCAGCGGCGGTGAATACAGCCCTGAATGGTATGACCTATCAGGCTACTGCCCACTGGAATGGGGGGGATACCCTCTCCGTTACTGCCAATGATGGCTCCTCGGTGAACAGCACGATTGTCATTAATGTCCTGCCCATTAACGACCTTCCTACCCTGGTTCCCACTTCACTCAGTGTCGATGAAGGGCAGTCCGGTGTCGCCTTTGCCGAGGTTAACCTGGGTCTTGATGATGCGGATGTCACCACTACAGAACAGAGTACCGCGCAGGAGATGATTAAGCTCGCCACACTCCCTGCCCATGGAACTCTTAGTTACAGCGGCAGCCCGGTGGTGGTTGGTACCGCCTTTTCTGTTGCGGATATAGCGAACCTCTCCTACAGCCATAATGGTGACGATGTCGAGAGTGGGGACAGTGACAGCTTTACCGTTACCCTTAACGACGGTGCGGGCAGTGGTGATACCGGTCCATACACCCTGCCCATAACCCTTAACCCGATCAATGCCGCCCCCTCGATTAGCGGTTCACCCACGGTCTATGAGGGACAGGGCGCAGAAAATGAACCTGCAAGCTCTGATAACGGTGATGGCACCGAGGGGATCGCTCTTGGCTTGACCCTGAGCGATGAAGAGTCGGGCCATGCCGACACCGCCGCTGCCTCCACCGTGACCATCACCAATATCGCTACCGACAATGAAGGTACGCTCTACCGGGATGCCAACAATAACCAGCGCTATGACAGTGGCGAAGAGTTGACAGGAGCAGGTCCATATACCTTTTCAGGCGATCTTCTCGGACAACTCCGTTTTAATCATGACGGTGATGAACCAGATGCCACCCTGCCCGGCTTTGATATCGCGGTTGAAGATGCAGGAGGAGGGCAGGGTGCGGGATCCAAACTGAGTAGTGGCACGCAACACATCGATATTACCGTCATCGCCAATGATGATGATCCGGTGTTAGCGGTCAATGTCCCACAGGAGATCAATGCCGGGGATACATTTACCATCACCACTGCCATGTTACAGGTAACAGACATTGATGGAGAGGATCTTGTCTATACCGTAGAGGCGGTACCCGCAAAAGGTGAGCTCCAGATCAATGATGGTGGCTGGAAGACACTGGGCACGGGGGGGCGTTTCACCCAGGACGATATCGATAATGGACGGTTGCAGTATGTGCAGTCGGTTTCGGTCACCGATACCGATGGCGCAGGACCGATCACCCAGGACCTGTTCCAGTTTAGTGTTAGAGACTCTGTGCTCAAGGCGTGGAATACCGCCGGTGAAGAGGGGGCGATCTACAACGAAGCGGGAGCGATTAAGACTGACAACACCTTTAACATCACCATTCAGGGGGACCAGACTGCCAACCCATCCCCCGGTGGTGCCGCTGCTGGTTATGGTGGGGATATAGAGGTTGACTCTAGCGTTAGTGCCGGGATTAGCGCAAATCAGATCGCTGAAGCCGACAACGCAGATGGTGGTAATGATACCCATGTGATCACCACAGGCGAGCTGCAATATATCCTCAAGACCGCAGACTCATCTTACACCGTACCCGCCACCGAGACCTGGTACACCATCACCTCACTCCCCGGAAATGGTCGTCTGCAACACTTCGATGGAAGCAATTGGATTAATGTTGCTCTTTACGAAAACTTCACCCAGCAGGATATCGACGATAATAAACTCCGCTTCGTCCACGACGGCTCCGAAACCCATTTTAGCGACTTTGGCTACTCGGTCAGTGATGGTGGCCCGCAACGATTCAATAACACCTTTGATATAGCGGTCGATCCGGTAAATGACCGGCCCTCTGCCGGGGGTGGGAGTAAGGACGCCATCTCGGAAGGGGCTACTGTCCGTGTCACTGCCAGTGATATGGCGATGGGCGATGCAGATAATAGTGATGAAATCGGGGATGATCCCGATACCACTGAAGCTACAGTGGATCCCCTCTGGTTCAGGGTGACCACCCTCCCCGATGATGGGGATCTTGAGCGTTGGAATGGTAGCGCATGGGTCGCGGTAACGACCGATGACTGGTTATCGAACGAGTTGCTATCCATGAGCGCTGATAGCGCCACCAGTGGCTTGCGCTATATCCATGGTGGTGGTGATCAGGCGGCCAACCGCACAGACAGCTACCAGTTTGTCGTTAGGGATGATCTCGCTGCCCCCACCAATAGCTATGATCAGCAGAGTCACACCACCATAGGTGATCCAACAAACAACGACACCGGAAACCCCGAGCATAATCTCAGCACCACCGGCACAGTCAACCTCTCCATTGCTCCCCTCAATGATCCTCCTGTCATTCAACAGTTCCATACCGATCCGAATCAGACCATTGTCGACGCCAATGGTGCCTCCAAAACCAGCGCCAATGTTCTGTTAGAGGTGGCGGAGGGTGGTAGCGATACCATCGATTCTGCCAAACTTACAGCGGTGGACCCCGATACCCTGAGTACTGAAGTGCGTCAGTTTCGGATCACCACCAATGTCGCCCATGGTACTCTGATGCTTAGCGGTAGCGCCCTGGGGGTTGGCTCGACCTTTACCCAGGCTGATATCGATAATAATCTTCTTACTTATGAACATGATGGCAGTGAAGAGTATAGTGACAACTTTCAGTTTATTGTCAGCGACTCTGTAGACGATCATCTCTACGCCGTAGATGGTGCCTCCGGAGCCTCGCAGTACGATATCATTGTCAATAGCGCTACCAATGATCCCGCTACCATCACCTACGATGGGGAGAGTACGGTTGATCTCTTTGGTGAGTTTACCTACAACTTCGCCAGTACCCTCACCATTGCCGATGAGGACCTTGATGCCGTAAATGGTGCAGCGGGTGAGAGTGACTTTCTTCACGCGACGGTGGTTCTCAAGGATAAGGATGGGAATGCCGTCGATCTGAGTGGTAGTGGTAGCATTGCTCTCGGTTCTACCAGCGGCCTGACCCAGACCGACAGTGACGATAACGATGGGGAGATCGCTTTTCAGGGTACTCTGGCCAACATTCAGGCCGCACTCACCAATCTTGCCGTGACCGTTCCCAATGTTGATTATAACGACAGCTATAGCGTTGAGGTCACTATCGATGATCGCATCTACACCGCTGGAGGTGATCTGGATACCTCTGGGAGTGATACCAATGGTGGTGAAACCAACAGTGATGGCTCAGCGGTCAATGCAGTGAATAACACCGCAACCATAGCGGTGACACTGCGTGCCTCTGACGATAATGACGATCCGACCGAGACGGCACACCCGACATCTTCACAAACGGTTAATGAAGATACCGAACTGGATCTTGCTGGCTACCAGATTGCAGATGTCGATGCCTTTGATAGCGAATTGACGGTAACCCTCACCTCTACCACCGGCAACGGTAATTTGAGTGCAACCGGGAGTGCCTCTGCCAGTGGCAATGACTCTGCTACCCTGACCTTGACCGGAACCGTAGCCGAAATTAACGCCTCACTTGCTACGCTTAAATACAGCGGCGATAGTGACTGGCATGGTAGTGATAGTGTGACCATGACTATCAATGATGGTGGGGGTAACGGTTCAGGTGGTGGGGGTGATGTTGCCGGTACCACTACCAATATTACGGTATATCCGGTAAATGACACGCCTACTGTAACCGTGCCGGCAACACAGGAAGTGAGTGGTGCAACCAGTATCACCTTTAATAGCACTAACGGTAACCAAATCACTGTTGCTGATATTAAAGATTCAGGCCAGTCGCCATTTACCGATAATTTACGGGTTACCGTGGATTTATCGCCCGATGGAATCGGTACTTTTACCTTAGCCGCAAATGATGGTGCTACGGTAGGTGGTTCAGGTACAGATACCATGACTATCGAGGGTACCTTGGTACAGATCAATAACGCCCTCGATGGTCTGACCTACACCCCGAATGATCCAAATTCGGATCAAACCGCTGAGATTACCATTACCGTTGATGATCTTGCCAATGGCGGAACGACCCTGACCAACGGTGTTGGCGGCAGTGAAACCGCGGCCAAAACCTTTGATGTCAACATCTCCAATGTCAACGACCCCCCCACCGTCACCGCCCCGGCCGCAGCCACGGTTGCCGAAGATACCACCCTCACCCTCACCGGCGCAGCGGCCTTTAGTGTCGCCGATCCCGATGACTTTGGCGCCGATGATCTCGTCGCCACCGTAACCGTCAGCCACGGCACCCTTGACCTGGCCGCCGATGATGGCGTCACCGTTGGCGGTCGTAACAGCACCACAATGACCCTCACCGGAACCGAGGCAGAGATTAACGCCGCACTGGATGGCCTGGAGTACAGCGCCAATGCCGACTACCACGGAACGGACACCATAAGCGTCAAATTTAATGACGCCGGCAATACCGGCACTGGCGGCGCCAAGGAAGTTACCGAAGCG
>JADFYS010000088.1 GCA_015232955.1 Gammaproteobacteria bacterium | reverse complement strand
AAGAGGCCTTTACCGAAGCTGAATACGGCCTGCTTCCCGCCTCGGGTGATGAACTTCGGGCGAATTGCAGCTGCCCGGACTACGCCAACCCCTGTAAACATATCGCCGGTAGTTACTACCGGGTTGCGGGTATTCTCGATCAGGATCCGTTTTTACTGTTTCAGCTCAGGGGGATGGGGCGTGACCGGCTGCAAAAGCTTCTCTCCGCCACCCCGCTCGGTCAGGCGCTGGCGAATCAGTTGCGTGAAGATGAGATCGCCCCACCGCCCCCACAGCTGACCCTCTACTCCCCGACGCCGATCCAGCCAGTAGAGGCGGCACCCGATCACCGTAGCTTCTGGCAAGGGGGCACCCTTCCACGGCACGAGCGCAGCTCCGGGCCAAAGATCCCCGCTCTGGCGATCCGTCGCGAGGGGGATCGACCACCATTCTGGCACAGAGAGAACTCCTTTATTGAGGCGATGAGCGCCCTCTATCTAACGGTAGAGAGTAAAAATCGCGACAGTCTGTAGGGCGTACCGTAGTGATTAAGGTAGGCGCGCACACCATCCCCGAGAGGGAACTCCATTTCAGCGCAACCCACTCCCAGGGGCCGGGGGGGCAGAATGTCAACAAGGTCGCGACAGCGGTTGAACTCCGCTTCGATATTCGGGCCTCTTCTCTCCCGCAGCGTGAGAGAGAGCGACTGCTGATGATGGAGGATCAGCGCCTGAACCGAGATGGGGTGATCGTGATTAAGGCTCAGGAGAGCCGAAGTCAGCTTCAGAACCGGAAGCTGGCGATAGCGAGGCTACGCCAGCTGCTGGAGGCGACGCTCAGAATCGCCAAAAGACGAATTGGAACCCGACCGAGCCGAAGCTATCAGAAAAAACGGGTCGACACCAAAGTTCGACACGGCCGGCAGAAACGGCTGCGTGCAAAGTGGAATGAGGAGTGATCTGCCCAAGATAGCTGAAAACATTGAATTTCAGGGAGTCGAGAAGCGTCGCGCTTATCGGCTTTCTGGAATCCGCGTTTTCATATATTTTGGGTATAACAATGCGATTGCATTCGATTTGTAATCAGACTAAAGTCGCGCGATGAGTGAGACTATTAAAGTTGTTATTGTCGATGATGATATCGATATTGCAGAACTCCTTGCCGAAGTGGTCGGGATGTTGGGCTACGCCTATGAGGTTCATCACTCCGCCAGTCACTTTCTGGGACAGGGGGAGTGTGATGCTGATATTGTCCTTCTCGATCTGATGCTACCCGATGTCGATGGGATAGAGGTGATGCGGCAGCTGGCGAAGCAGCGTTGTGCGGCTGCGCTTATTCTGATGAGTGGCCAGGATCAAGGGGTTCTCCACTCGGCGACAGAGCTGGCGACTGAACACAGACTGAATGTGGTCGCATCACTGGGGAAACCGATCCCCATCCGCCAGCTGGAGGATCTGCTTTGTGCAGTTGCCGAGAATATAGCGGTGAGCGTTAACCGGGTTTTTGCCGAGAGTGAAGCCCCGATCACCGTAGCTGATCTAGATCGGGCGATGGCGCAGGGCGAGCTGCTTCTTCACTACCAGCCTCAGATTAACCTCAAAGATGGCACACTTCACGGCGTTGAGGCGCTAATTCGCTGGCAACACCCCTCACGCGGGCTGGTTCCACCGGGTCAGTTCATCCCACTGGCAGAGGCAAAGCAGCGGATGGGGGGGTTGACCTCAATTGTCATCAATCAGGCGGCGCGGCAGTTGCGACAGTGGCAGGAGCAGGGGGTTCGAATCCCGATCTCGATCAATGTCTCTGCCGATAACCTCTCCTCACTCCAGCTTCCGGAGCAGCTACAGCAGCTGCTGCAACAGCATCAACTGGATCCGGATCTGCTCACTATCGAGATCACCGAGAGTGCGCTCATGAGAGAGGTGAACTCTGCGCTCGACACCCTCACCAGACTGCGCCTGAAGAGTTTTCAGCTCTCTATCGACGATTTTGGCACCGGTTACAGCTCTCTCATTCAGCTCTATCGCGCCCCTTTTACCGAGCTTAAGGTAGATCAGCGTTTTATTATCAATATGCTCAAGGATCGTGAGGCGCATGTCATCGTCGAGATCTGTGTTCTGCTCGGCCAGAAGCTGGGTCTGCAGGTGGTGGCAGAGGGTATCGAGGATGAAGAGACCCTGAAGGCCGTTACCGCTCTCGGCTGTGATATCGGACAGGGATTTCACTTGGCGCGACCGATGCCCCCGGATGCGTTGGCAGCGTGGCTGCAGTGTGGTGCGGTTCCGAAGAGTTAACCTCCGTCACTGTCGTCAAGAAGCTGGCGTACCCGCTCTGCCAGGGTCTGCTGACTATAGGGCTTGGTCAGAAGGTGGGTGGCAAACCGGGCCTGTCCGTTTTTGGCCATGGCGTGATCGGTGTAGCCAGAGCAGAGGAGTACCCGTAACTGCGGTCTGAGCGCAGTCGCCCGCTCTGCCAACTCATAGCCGTTCATCCCCCCCGGCATCACCACATCACTCACCATTAACGCAATGGTATCATCCTGTTGCAGCCGCTCCAGCGCCTGTTGACCACTCGCCGCCTTCCCTACCCGATAACCGAGCTCCTCGAGAACTCCTGCGGCCACCTCAAGCAGCTCTGGTTCATCATCCACCAGAAGCAGGGTCTCCTCTCCCCGGGGTAACGGCGCACCCTCTCCACTATCCGCTACCGTTTTCACTTCAACGCTCCCGGTCAGAGCGGGTAGGAGAATGCGAATGGTGGTCCCGATCCCCTCTTCGGAGTA
This sequence comes from Gammaproteobacteria bacterium, assembly GCA_015232955.1. Lineage (GTDB taxonomy): Bacteria > Pseudomonadota > Gammaproteobacteria > Thiohalomonadales > Thiohalomonadaceae > JADFYS01. The sequence goes on along the minus strand of JADFYS010000088.1, from coordinate 5,206 downwards.
GCAGCTGATATGACCCTTCGAGCGTTTGACAAAACCGAACACCATCGCCAAGCCAAGACCGGTTCCGCTCTCCTTGGTGGTAAAAAACGGTTCAAAGAGACGCTCCTGAACCTCTGCGCTCATCCCGCTGCCGTCGTCACTGACGGCCAGCTCAATGTACTCTCCCGCGGTCAGATCCCGATTGATGCGAGACGCTTCGTCATCGAGGTGAAGATTGCGCGTCTCTAGGGTGAGGTGTCCCCGTCCCGCCATCGCATCGCGGGCGTTGAGGCAGAGGTTGAGCAGGAGATCCTCAAAATCTCCGGCGTCGATATGGCAGGGTAATAACCCTTCGCTCAGTGCAAATTTCACTTCAATCTCCGGGGTGAGGGAGCGCTCGATTAGCTGCTCCAACCCCTGAATCAGACGGTTGAGATCAACACTGCTTGCCGCAACCACCTTGCGCCGTGAAAAGCCGAGGAGCTGTTGCGTCAGTTTCGCCGCCCGCTGCCCCGATTTCGCCACCGCCAAAAGTCGTTTCTCTATCTTGGGGTCAGCCCCTTTAAGCTGTCGCTGCAGTAGTTCGACATTGCCGAGAATGATCCCGAGAATATTGTTAAAGTCGTGGGCGATGCCGCCGGTGAGCTGCCCTATCGCCTCCAGCTTCTGCGCTTGACGCAGGTTCCGCTCAGATTTTTGACGCTCGGTGACATCTTCGGCGGCAAAGAGCACCCCGTTAATTTTTCCCCGTTCATCGTGGAGAGTGGTGTTGTGAAAGGCGAAGATCCGCTCTTCTCCCGCACTGTTTAGCAGGCTATTTTGGTAATACTCAACCAGGGCGATGGAACCGAGCATAATCTTGCCAAATACCCTCTTTACCTCTTCGCGACTCCTCTCCGGAATAACGGTTTCGAACCAGTTGCGATCTTGCAGATCCTCTTGTCGGTAGCCGAGCATCTGAGAGCCGGTGCTGTTGATGAAGCGGATATTCCCCTGCTCGTTAAGCGCAGCATAGAGCACCGGGGCGATATCAAGGTAGTGTTGGGTCAGCTTTCGCTGCTTCTCCAGCGCCATGCTGTTCAGCTTCCGCTCTCGTACTCGTTCGACCCTTTCACTAATATCATGAATGACACCGATAAAACCGATCACTTTGCCTTGCTGATTAATGAGCTTGCGACCTGTGGTCTCACCGGGGAAGAGGGTGCCATCCCGGCGACGATAGGTCACTACATAGGGTTTTAGCTGCTCATCAGCGCTAAGATTGAAGCGGATGCGCCCCTGGCGCTCATACTCCTCCCTGCTTTCATAGAGAATCGAGGTGGTGTGCCCCAGGAGATCTTCGATGGTGTAACCGAAGATGGTGGTCAGCGCGCTATTGATGGTGAGAATATGGCGATCGATATCTGTATGGATAATGGCATCGGTCATACTGTCAAAGAGCGTGCGGTAGAGCATGTTCTGATAGTGCAGTGCCGCCTCTGCATGGTGGCGAGCGGTCTCATCCTGCACCACCCCCAGCAGACGCAGCGGTTGACCATCGCTGGTGCAGAGCAGATTACCCCGACTATGTATCCAGCGTAGATCGCCATCTTCCGCTTCGATGCGAAAGATCATATCGAACGCCTCACCCTCTCTTATCGCTCTCTCGAGCCGTTTTTCCAGAAGTGTGCGGTCACTAACATAGATATAATCGATAAGCTGCTGCAGGTTATCGATGACGACCCGCCTCTGGTCTACCCTCAGGATCTGGTTGGCCTGTTCATCCCAAGAGACGGTTTCTGTGGTCACCTCTAACTCCCAGGCACCGATTTTGGCGAAGCGCAGCGCACTATTCAGGCGCACTCTCCCCTCTTCGAGCTGTATCTGGTAGCCACTGACGGCGCGAAAGATGAAGAGGGTGATTAAACTCCAGATAGCGAACAGAAGCAGGGCGATGCCCAGCACCAGTTTGCGTAGCTGCGACCACGCTTCGGTTAAGAGGGTCTTTTCGTCGAATCTGAGCTGCAGCTCTACCCCATAACCGGGTAGGAGATAGGAGACGACCATCTGCTCCTCCTCTAAGCGATCGCTGGTCGTTGCCGAAGGTGCGCCGAAAGCATGTCGGTAGAGCGGTTGACCGTCGCGATTATTGACCCTATAGATGGCACTAGCGTTCAAACCAGGCAGGTGCTGGAGGAGATTGTCAACGAAGATCTCCGACGACAGCACCGCAACCAGCTCCCCTTTGAACTCACCGTTCTGATTGAGCAGTTTGTAAGAGAAGTAAGGGGCATCGAGTAGCATACACTTCTCCCCGTTCTTCGCCTCGCCCCAGTGGGCGATCTCGATCTGGCGTGCGGAGTTTGTGTGGGGAAAAGGGGGGCAGAAGGTCACTCTTTCGGTACCTGGAGCCAAGATGTCAGAACTGAGTATGAGCTGACCATCGCTATTGCTAAGCAGTAGTGTGGAGCTGTAGGGTATAAGCGTCTTCTCTTTTGTAATGATCTCCGCCAAGTGGTAGAGATTGCGCCCCATCACCTCTGTTTGATTAACCTCCACTGCCAGACGCTGCAGCAGCAGCTCCAAGAGTTCGAATTTAGAGAGAAGGGTCTGCCCCTGTTGTTGTAACTCTATCGCAAACTGCTGCCGCCCGTCACGCAACAGCTGCTCTCGCTCTTGTATAAAATACCAAGAGGTGGTCCCCAACAGAAAGAGGAGAATGAGCAAGCTAAGCGCCAGAATGATGCGAATGGGGGTTAGGACAATCTCTTGCTCTTGGCGTGCAGTGGCGCTATTGCTCATCAGTAGTCCCTTCTATTTGTCGCAGGATGGTCTCCCCCTGTGGAGAGAGGTGGGTGGGAACCTTTTGTAACGCTGCTGATACTCCGGTAGCGTCGAAGTCGATCCAGATCATCCCCCCCTCGTTGATAAGCCAGTGAATATCCTCCTCCTCTTGCTGCTGTGCCACCTCGGTCAGCCACTGCGAACTCTCTCGTGCTGCCTTCTGCAGGATCTCCCGCTGCCGCGGGGTGAGCTTCTCGGAAAATAGGGTAGTGCTTGCCATGATGAACTGCCGTTGCGGCATATGGCGGGTAGCGATAAGGTAACGCTGTACCTTGTGCAGACCTTTGTGACGGATGAAGTTGGCGGGATTCTCCTGTGCTTCGACTCGCTTTCGTTCGAGGGCACCGAAGAGATGGATAAAGGGGATCGGGCTAGGGAGGGTGCCGAGTGCGCGCCAGGAGGTGTTCCAGACCCGATCGGGGGGGAGGCGAAGTTTTAAACCCTGCAGGTCAGAGAGATTTCTTAGAGGACGGTTGGCGGTAAGCAGGCGGGTACCGACATAGTGCCAAGAGAGCGGGATCATCTGATGCTCTTGTTGCAGCCTCTTGCGCATCTGATTCCCCAACGGCCCGTTGTAAACCTGGAGGGCGTGTTCGACCGAACGGTAGATGAAGGGCATATTGACCACCGCATAGTCGGGTAAGTAGTAACTGACTACGAGATCGCCGGTGATCGCCAAATCGAGCTCCCCTTTCGAGATGGCGAGGAGGTTTTTGCGCTCATCCCCTAAATAACCGTCTGCGAAGATCTGAATACGGAGCGTTCCTGCGCTCAGTTGTTCCACCCGTTCGGCGAGATATTCTGCCGCCTCTCCCGGTAGACTGTCGTCAGAGAACATATGTGCCAGATTGAGTTCGGTCGTGGCACCCAGCGTCAATGGAGTGGAGAGCAGTAGTGCAATGTAAAAGACTATTTTCACCGTTATCCCCTTCTCTTTAATACCTAAAATCTCTGAAAACGATAATCGTGACTCATCTGCGTTACCCGTCATTGTCGGACTGAGCCGGGAGGTAGAGACGGATAGTGGTCCCGATCCCCTCTTCAGAGTAGCAGTTGATACACCCTTTCGAGCGTTTGACAAAGCCGAACACCATCGCCAACCCGAGACCAGTTCCGTGCTCTTTGGTGGTAAAAAATGGCTCAAAGAGATGGTTCTGCACCTCTGCGCTCATCCCGCACCCGTCGTCACTGACCGCCAGTTCAATGTACTCCCCCGGCGTAATATCCTGATGACAGCGACACCCCTCGGCATCGAGCTGGATATTGCGCGTCTCCAGGGTGAGGTGTCCCCGCCCTGCCATCGCATCGCGGGCGTTGAGGCAGAGGTTGAGCAGGAGATCCTCAAAATCTCCGGCATCGATATGGCAGGATGATAACCCTTCGCTTAGCAGCAGTCTCACCTCGATCTCCGGGGTGAGGGCGCGCTCGATCAGGTGGTCTAACCCCTGAATCAGCTGGTTGAGATTGACCCTGCTCGTATTCACTGCCTTGCTTCTTGAAAAGCCGAGGAGCTGTTGCGTCAGTTTCGCTGCCCGCTCCCCCGATTTCGCCACCGCCAGAAGCCGCTTCTGCACCTTGGGGTCACCCTCTTTGAGCTGTCGCTGCAGCAGTTCGACATTGCCAAGGATGATCCCGAGTATGTTGTTAAAGTCGTGGGCGATGCCACCGGTGAGCTGCCCCATCGCCTCCATTTTGTGGAGTTGGCGCTGCTCTCTCTCCGCTTTCCGCTGGTCGGTGATCTCAAGGCCGATCTCCACTACTGCCAGCTTGCCATCGGCATCCTCTATCGGGTGATCGAATAGCTGAAAGATGCGTCCCTCGTTATCGGTCCACTCCCAACGCCTCTTCTGGTGTGTGCGCAGCGCCTCCATTGTGGGGCAAGGTTCACACGGCGTATCCCTGCCGGCAATGACGCTGTAACATGGCCGGGTTCCGGGATCACCGAAGAGCTGACGAAAGCGGAGATTACAAAAGTCGATGGTGTAGTCCTCTCTTTGAAGATAGATAAACGCGGGTAGTGTGTCGAGGATGGTCGAGAATCGCTGCCGTTCACGCATCAGCTGTTGCTTTTGTGCCCGCTCATCGGTGATATCGACCGCGCTGGCAAAGATCAGCTGTCTCGGGGGCGAGGCAATAGCGGACCATGCCAACAGGCGATACGCCCCATTCTGATGGCGATAGCGATTCTCAAAGTGAAAGGTGGTCTTTCCTTGCGCCAGCTGCTCCACCTCGGCAATGGTCTCTGCCTGATCTTCGGGGTGGATAAGTTCGAGAAAGTTGCGCCCCTCCAGCGCGCTCTTCTTATAACCCAGTAGCCGTTCCCAGCCAGGATTGGTCTGAACGATGGTTCCATCGAAGGTGGCGATGAGGTGAAGCCCTACCCCCTGTTCAAAAAATGCGCTCA
>JADFYS010000087.1 GCA_015232955.1 Gammaproteobacteria bacterium | reverse complement strand
CTATTACGCGTCGTTGTGCCTTGCACTGCACCGCCACAAACGCACCCTTCACGGTATCCAACTGCGGATTTTAGGATAATCCCTGAAGGATAATGCTCAAGAGGAGTCGATGAGTGAAAATTTGGGTCGATGCAGACGCCTGTCCGGTGGTGATAAAAGAGATCCTGTTCCGAGCCGCTAAACGGACCGGGATTGCGCTGACGCTGGTGGCCAACCAGCCACTCTCTCTGCCTCGGGCGGCGAATATTACCATGGTTCGGGTGGCTCAGGGTTTTGACATCGCCGATAACGAGATTGTCAAACGGGTGGAGAGTGGTGATCTGGTCATCACCAGTGACATCCCGTTAGCGGCGGAGGTGATCGCCAAAGAGGCGACCGTGCTCACCCCTCGTGGAACCGTCTTCACCGAAAATAATATTCGCGACCGCCTGGTGATGCGCGATTTTATGGAGACCCTTCGCTCCAGCGGTGTAAACACCGGTGGCCCACCCCCCCTCAACCAGAGTGATCGCCAGGCCTTCGCCAACCATCTCGATACCTGGCTGCAGCAGCGCTTACCATAAAACCTAATTACAATCGCCTTGCCGAGAGCATCGTCAGCGGCATCCGTAACAGCCAGAGGGTGAAAAAATAGGCAGCAGCAGCCGCAGTAATCTCCAACAGCAGTTGCGTTCCCCGCTGCATCAGAGAGGCCTCCAGCCAGAAACCGGCTCCATGATCGAGATAGAGGATAGTCGCCGCCATTGCAACATTGCCCACCAGTAGACGAAGTAGAAACAGCCGCCACCCCTCGCCCAGAATCAAGATCCCCTCTCGCCGCAGATGGCGATAGAGAAGAAAGGCGTTGAGCGATGCCGAACAGACCGTAGCGAGGGCGAGGCCGGCATGGGCACCCTGCCACCCGGCAGCGATAATGGTCAGGACAAAGAGGAGATTCAGCCCCATATTCGCCACCATGGCGATCACCCCGAAACGGACCGGGGTACGGGTATCCTGCCGCGCATAGAAGCCGGGGGCGAGCACCTTCACCAACATAAAGGCAGGGAGACCAAAGGCGTAGGCCATTAGGCTGAGAGAGGACATAGCGACATCATCTGCGGCAAAGGCGCCATACTGAAACAGGGTAGTGAGAATGGGGGTGGCGAGCAGTGCCAGACCGATTGCTGCCGGGACTCCGGTCACCATCACCCAGCGCAGCCCCCAGTCGAGGGTGGCGCTATAGGTTTCGGGATCGGCCGCGGCGTGGTGACGGGAGAGTGCAGGGAGGATGACTGTTGCCAAGGCGATGCCGAACAGCCCCAACGGAAACTCCACCAGACGGTCTGAATAGTAGAGCCAGGAGACACTACCCGAGATCAGAAAAGAGGCGATCACCGTATCCAGCAGGAGATTGATCTGCGCCACTGAGGAGCCGAAGATCGCCGGCAGCATCAGGCGCAGGATCTTGCGTACCCCACTATCGCGCCACCCCCAGCGTGGACGAGGGAGCAGACCCAAACCGTAGAGGGAGGGCAGCTGAAACAGAAGCTGCACCACCCCTGCCACCAGCACCCCCCATGCCAGCGCCATAATCGGTGGCTGAAAGTGGGCGGTGAAGCCCAACGCCGCACCGATGAGCACCAGATTGAGCCAGATGGGGGTGAGTGCAGGGATAGCAAACCGGCCATAACTGTTAAGAATGGCAGCCGCGAGGGCGGTGAGTGAGATAAAGAAGAGGTAGGGGAAGGTGATGCGCAGCATCTCAGTCGCCAGAGTAAACTTCTCTGCCTCGCCATGAAAGCCCGGAGCGAAGAGATAGATCAAACCCTCTGCTCCCACCACCGCAAGCAGGGTGATGATGAGAAGAATCACCCCCAGCGTCCCCACTGTCGCTGCCACCAACCGGCGTACCCCCGCATCCCCCAGCTTCTGGCGCTCTTCTGCAAGAACCGGGATAAACGCTTGGGAGAACGCCCCTTCGGCAAAGAGACGACGGAGAAAGTTGGGGATCTTAAAGGCGACAAAGAAGGCGTCGGTCGCTGCTCCCGCACCAAATATGTTGGCAAAAACAAGATCGCGACTAAAGCCGAGCAGACGCGAAATCAGGGTCATCGCCCCGACGATTGCGCCAGAGCGTAGAAGAGCGGAACCGCTCAGGAGTCGTGCCCTGCCCTGTCCCCGACCCGCCCTACCCGAAAACAGCCGGCGGTAAGGGAGCGCACTTCAACCAGCACCCCCGACTCCAACAGCAGCGACTCTTCACTCTCATCCAGCTCGACCCGCCAGGTGATGCCGGAGTAGTCGGTCTCGCCCGGCTCTGTCTGGCTAACCTGCTGCTGCAGACGAAAACGGTGCCCGATAAAATCACTGCTGCGATCTCGGTTTGGGGGATCCCCCTGGCGCTGCAGGGCGAGGAAAGGGCGCCACAACAGCAGCGTCAGGAGCAGCGAACTGACCCCAAAGCCACCAATCCCCCAGAGGAGATCTCCGGGGAGCAGTCCCGACCAGATCAGCCCCCCGGTAAGGAGTGCTGCCACCCCGGCAAAGAGGATCACCCCGGTACTCATCCCCAGAATCAAGGTCTCTACTGTAAGCAGAAGAAACCCGAGGCAGAACCAGAAGGTCTCAGGGTGTGTCTGAAAGTATTCGAGCACCGTTCAGCCCCTACGCATCACTCACCGCGGGGCGAAAGGCTTCACTACGATTCATCGCCGCGACAATGGCCACCGCCTCGGTCACTACACTCCCCGCCTCGCTCTTGTTGCCATCCATTAGCACAATCGTCCCCTCTTTGGCGATCTTCGCCTTGGCGGCGATCGCCTCTGTCGCCAGCTCCAGCTGTACCGCCTTCTCTCCTTCAAAGGTGGCAGCGCTCTTGCCGATAATTGTCAGTGCCTCTGCCCGGGCTGTGGCGACGGTGGTAATCGCTTCCGCCTCTCCCTGCGCCTTTAACACCATCTCACTCTTGCTCGCCTCGGCGGCAAGGACGATCGCCTTCTTCTCCCCTTCGGCACGGTTGATCGCCGCCTGACGCATCCCCTCTGATTCGAGAATTGCCGCCCGCTTCTCCCGCTCTGCCCGCATCTGCTGCTCCATCGCATTGAGTACCGAGTTGGGGGGATCGATATCCTTAATCTCGTAACGCAACACCTGCACCCCCCACGGCTCAGACGCCTTATTGATCGCTGCTACGATATTGATATTGAGCGAATCCCGCTCTTCAAAGGTCTTATCCAGCTCGAGCTTTCCGATCTCGGAGCGCATCGTGGTCTGGGCAAGTTGACTCACCGCAAAATCATAGGTATCCACACCATAAGTCGCCTTGTAGGGATCAATTACCTTAATATAGAGGATACCGTCGATCCCGAGACTGATATTGTCGGCGGTGATCGCACTCTGCTTGGCGATATTGATCGCCTGCTCCTTAAGATTGCGATCCGCAGCAATTCTGTCGATAAACGGCACCATAAAATTGAGACCGGCGGTCATCGTCTTGTGATAGCGACCAAAGCGTTCGATGATAAAGGCGCGATTCTGCGGCACAAACCGTACCGCACCCTTGAGCAGAAAGAGGGCTGCAACGGTTAAACCGGTCCAGAAGTTAAACAGATAGTTTAGACCCATGCCATAAAAGATCGATTCGTTCATACAGTACCCCTAAGGTGGATAGAAATATTCATCTTCAGCGATATTCCACCACTACGCCTTGAAATGCAAGCACCCATCTCTTCGCCGCACTACTGCGCCACACACGCACCGTTCACTCGCTCCAACTGGGATGTAACCGTTCAGACCCCATCACCTGATCTCCCTCTCCCAGCGGGAGAGGGTAGGGGTGAGGGTTAAAAAAGCAGGGGGGTCTGAACGGTTACACTGGGATCTACTTCCTTATTTTTTTACCCAAAAAAAACCCCGACAGCTGTGGTCGGGGTAAAAAGGGGGAAATTAGGAAACTGTTGCGATCATCACCATTGTGCAGCCACTATCCTAGATTGGACGCCTGCTACGGGGAACATTGACCGTCGGGGGGTCTTCTATAATCAATCTAACCACTGTCACAAAATAGAGCAGTGAGACAGCGGCACCCCACAGGGTGAAGTTGTCTAGTGGCATCTGTAAACTCCGAATTCAAAAACAAACTGATCATGCCCGGATGAATAGCAGATTATATGCCAATATTATAAAACGGTATTTCATCACCATCTGTTGCCATTCTTGCCCGATAATTTCTCTCTACAGCGCGATTACTCACCCTTATTCTGTCAGATTTGACAGTCCATCTTGGCGAACTCTGTCAAATTTGGCATAATCTCGGTCATGATTAAACCGAGCTGCCTTCCCGAGATCACCGCCCTGATTAACGCCTATCCGCAACCGATGGCGCTTATCGGTCGCGACTACCGCCTTCTGGCGCTAAACCATAAGTACCGCCAGCTCTGTGGTACCGAACAGCCATCTGCAGACGAAACCTGTTATGCCCACTCTCACCACTACCATCGCCCCTGCCATGAGATGGGGGAGCCGTGCCCGATGGTCGCCGCCATCAAGAGCGGAGAACCTCAACGGGCACTCCACCTGCACTACACCCCCAATGGAGAGGAGCATGTTGAAGTACGCCTCTATCCGATCAAAGAGCCACATGATCAGGTGGTTGCCTTTATTGAGACGGCCCGGGTCATTACCGGCTTCAGTCAGCACGACAATCGTTACGCGATGGTGGGACGCTCTCCCGCATTTTTACAGATGTTGGAGCTACTCAACCTTGCCAGCCCCAGTGAGACGACGATCATGCTCTTCGGGGAGTCGGGGACCGGTAAGGAGCTGGCAGCGATGGCCATCCATCAACTCAGCCCACGCGCCACAGCACCTTTTGTCCCGGTTGAGTGTACGGGGCTGACCGAGAGTCTGTTTGAAAGTGAGCTTTTCGGCCATGAGAAGGGGGCCTTTACCGGTGCCGACCGCCGAAAAGAGGGGCTGGTGGAGTCGGCACGGGGGGGGACCCTCTTTCTCGATGAGATCGGCGATATCCCCCTCAACCAGCAGGTCAAGCTGTTGCGACTACTCGAAACCGGAACCTATCGCCGTGTCGGCAGCTCTGAGGTGCAGCAGATCGCCTTCCGCCTGGTCTGCGCGACCCACCGCAATCTGCGTCAGATGGTAGAGAAGGGTGCCTTTCGCGAGGATCTCTTCTATCGTATTAACGCCTTCCCGGTGGAGTTACCTCCCCTGCGCCAGCGAAGGGAGGATATTCCTCTTCTTCTCGACAGCCTGCTCGAACGGCTCCCCCTCAACAGCCGACCCCGTTTCTCGGCGCAAGCTCTGGCGTGCCTGCAACAGTATGACTTTCCCGGAAACATCAGGGAGCTGAGAAATATCGCCGAGCGGGCCACTCTTCTCGCTGGAGGGGACGAAATCCAGTGCAGACATCTCCCCGCAGCCTGTAACCGTGAAGAGAAGCAGCTCCCAAAAGGGGAGGGGCCGTTTCCCGGACTGATCCCTCTGGCAGAGCTGGAGTTGAGTTATCTGCGTTGGGCAGAGCGGCAGTTTCAGGGAAATCGGCGCGAACTGGCGAAGATATTGGGGATTGGCGAGCGCACCCTCTACAGAAAACTGCAGCGTGATGAGGGGTAGTGGTGTGATACCCAAGAATCTTGGGTATAGGCAGATGGAGCGGGTAACGGGAGTCGAACCCGTCTCACGAGCTTGGGAAGCTAGGATAATACCGATATACGATACCCGCTACTACGAGGTAACCACTGCCCTCACCCCGACACTCTGCCAATGGGAGTGGGGGATTTAAGGAAGGGGACTAAATGGTTACGCTGCGAGAGTGATTTTACCCTTTGCGCGGTTAAGCTACAATGGGACAATGACAAAGAGAGGGAATTTATTCCCCTGTCCATATTCAAACTCAAATGTACGGGATAAGTGAGCATGAAAATTACGGTAAACGGTGATGAGATAGAGATGGCCGATAGCGCAACGGCTGCCGATCTCATCCTTCAGCTCAAACTGGAGGGAAAGCGGGTTGCGATGGAGGTCAATCGCGAGATTGTTCCCCGTTCGACTTATGCGGACCACCCACTCCAACAGGGCGACAACATTGAACTGGTTCACGCCATAGGGGGCGGCTAGCAGGTGTGATTCAACTCTCCAACTAAACCCTGCCTCTAGCGGGAAACTGACCACAAACCAAGGATATAGCGATAATGATCAATCAGGATAAACCGCTGGTGATAGCCGGTAAAGAGTACCACTCCCGTCTGTTGACAGGCAGCGGAAAGTACCGCGATCTCGAAGAGACCCGCCTCGCAACCGAGGCCGCCGGTGCGGAGATCGTCACCGTTGCCATCCGCCGCACCAACATCGGTCAAAATGCGGACGAACCCAACCTCCTCGATGTGCTACCACCCGACCGCTACACCATCCTCCCCAACACCGCTGGCTGCTTTACAGCGGAGGACGCGGTCCGCACCTGCCGCCTCGCCCGTGAACTACTCAACGGTCACGATCTGGTGAAACTCGAGGTTCTGGGCGACCAGAAGACGCTCTTCCCCGATGTCACCGCAACCCTCAAAGCAGCAGAGATCCTCATTGCCGAAGATTTCAAGGTGATGGTCTACACCAGTGATGACCCGATTCTCGCCCTGCGCCTACAGGAGATGGGGTGCGTTGCGGTGATGCCGCTGGCCGCCCCCATCGGCTCTGGCCTCGGCATCCGTAACCCCTACAATATTCGTCTCATCCTTGAAAACGCCACGGTCCCTATCCTGGTGGATGCCGGTGTCGGTACCGCCTCGGACGCAGCCATCGCGATGGAGCTGGGGTGTGACGGTGTACTCATGAATACCGCCATCGCTGCTGCCAAAAATCCGGTACTTATGGCTTCGGCGATGCGCAAAGCGATTGAGGCGGGACGCGAAGCCTATCTTGCGGGAAGAATGCCGCGCAAACTCTACGCCAGTGCCTCTTCCCCCATCGATGGCACCTTCTTCTGAGAGTCACTCCACCCCGTTGAGTCCCGACATCTCGGCAGAGATAGCGGCCCCTCGTCACCGCCCCATTCGCACCTTTGTTCGCCGCGAAGGGCGCCTCACCGCGGGGCAACGCCACGCTCTCGACCACCTCTGGTCTGAGTTCGGTCTCCCCTGCGATGATCAGCTGCTACAACCCGAGACCCTATTTGGCAGAGTTGCCCCTCTGATTCTGGAGATCGGCTACGGCAATGGCGAATCACTGCTTACGATGGCCCAGGAGAGTCCCGATTGTGACTATATCGGGATTGAGGTCCATCGTCCGGGGGTCGGTCATCTCCTTCTCCAGCTGCAGCAGGAGGGGCTGACCAATGTACGCTCGTTCTGCGGTGATGGGGTTGAGATCTTACAGCGGCAGATCCCGCTTGGCTCTCTTGATCGGGTGCAGCTCTTCTTTCCCGATCCGTGGCATAAAAAACGGCACCATAAACGGCGGATGGTTCAAAAGAGTTGGGTTGAGCTGGTCGCCGCACGGCTAAAACCGGGCGGCCTGCTCCATATCGCCACCGACTGGGAGCCGTACGCCCGGCATATCTCTGCTGTGATGAGTGAGAACCCCTCTTTTGACAACTGCGCAGAGGAGAGTGAGTACTCACCAAGACCTCCTTGGCGCCCCGTTACCAAGTTTGAACGACGGGGTGAGCGGCTGGGGCACGAGATCTATGATCTCATCTACCGCAAAGAGGATAATCCTAAAATCCGCAGTTGGACACCGTGAAGGGTGCGTTTGTGGTGGTGCAGTGCAACGAAGGCATGGATGCCGAAGGTAGGGCGACGCAGGAAGCCAAAGCCGAGGCACAACGACGCGTAATAGTGGTTGATGTCCATGGATGGACGGAATGCAGAAAATGCACGACTGCATGGATGCAGGAGGTAGGGCAAAGTCGGGAACAGTTGCCGAGGAGCAATTTTCTGTCTATTGCAAGGAGTTGTAACGCCGCAATGCGCCGCCACAAATGCGGCATTCGCGGTGTAGC
>JADFYS010000086.1 GCA_015232955.1 Gammaproteobacteria bacterium | reverse complement strand
TAACGCAGCTTTTGAATCACCACTGCTTCCGTGGTAGACCATCGCCATCAGCCGTTGCAGGCTGATGGGGGCATAGATCAGATTCTGTAGTGGCTGCTCACTATTGACGCCCCCTTGTTGGAAAAGTTGGGCGATAGTGGGGGGATTCACCGCCGCTGCCTGGTTTTCGTCTGTTCCCACTCCGCCACCTGCCCCAAGCTCGGCACAGCCGAGGAGGGGAGAGAGGAGAATCAGAAGCGCTTTGAGACGGCTACTGGGCATAGCCTGAGCCTGCCTGAACCGGATTGGTGGCGACCCAGTTACCGCTCATGTCGGTGGCGATCATCATGTAATAATAGGCAAGAGGTTCGCCAAACTCATCCTCAAATTCGAGCGGTTCGAGGGTATAGTCCGGGGTCTGGGCGATGGTAATGAGATCACTTTCATAGAACCAGTCGCTATTGCCGCTCTCAAAGCTGTAGTATCGTGCCAGAGTCGCGATCTGATCGCCCGGGGCGAGGGTCTGATACGCCTTGTCGTAGAGGATAGTCCCCACCTCATCTTCATCCGAGGTGTAGACGATCTTATAGGGGCGGATACCACTGGAGGTGACATTGCCGTTAATATCTACGGTGAGGTAGAGTTTGGCGTAGTCAAACGGCTCCTCTGTGGGGTAGCTGCTGTAGTCCTTACCCTTGGCAACATAGTCGATCTCGCTGCTGTAGAGGGTATACCACGAACCGTGGTAGCGGTACTCGCTCTCAAACTCCAGTGGTAGCCATAAACTCTCCTCTTCACCGCTGCCGTAAGTCATGATGTACCATGACTGGTTCCAGCTCGGAGTAAAATACTCATTGGCATTGACTGTTGGAAAAGCTGGGAGTAGTGCGGTAGAGGCGAGGTACTGCTCCCCTTCGTCGGTGACGATATTGCCATAGACTGTGCGCACATGCTGCAGGTTGGGATCGGCAAAGGTGGCGCGACTCCCCTTTACCGCCTCTGCGCTGGTGGAAACGGCCTCAGGAGCCGCGGTGGTGGTTACAGCCATGGTAGTCGGGTCAGCACTGGTCAGCGCCGGCTGTGGTGCCTGCAGAGTGCGCTGCGTACTTTTTCTGCCGGTGTAGTGGTTGAAGATCCCGAGCATCAGTTGGTCACTGCCCGGCGTAGAGCGAAGTTTGGTTACGCCGCTGCTCTCCCCCCCTTTGGCTGCGCCGAAGAGGAGATCTGCGGCGTAACTGCTATATGAGGGCTGGTAACCACCACAGGCGAGTGGATTGGAAAAATTGCTGCAGGCACTTTTCGACCTGCCTCGGGCGCGATTCCAGAACTGATCCTCCTGTTGGTACCAGTACGCCTCTGCCAGCGCCTCTTGCTCTTCCAGCGGGAGTTGCGACCACGCTGCAGCAATTAGGCCGTTAACCTCATTGAGGAGGTTGGCGTAGAAGCTGTCCACTGCTGTCTGTTCATCACTGCTGGTAAAGTCAGTCTCGCTATATTGATAGCCATCCTCTTCGCCAGAGGTTGATGGTTTGTCGTTGTCACTACTAATGACCCCTTGCATGGCTCGGGTCAGCCCTTGCCAACCGCGGCTGGGGACCGCAATCGAGTCTGAACTAAACGCCTCCTGATAGGCGTCGTAACCCTGTGGTGGAACAATACTGACCCCGTCAGAGTTGGGGCGGGTGCCGTCGTTTTTGGCGTAGACCACATAACTCTCCAGAGCGGTGAGTGTGGTGTTGGCGAGTGTTGCCCCTTCACTACCGTCAAGTTCAGCGGCAAGGGTGCGGCTAAAGCCGCTAAGGTCGAGTGAGATCGCCTGATCTTCGCGCGACTGTTTGCCATACTGCTGTGCGCTATTGGCGGCGGTAATAATCGCCTTTTTGACGGTGGTATCGCCGATATGGTCATTGAGGTAACTTCCCAAGGCATCGACACTCTGCTGCAGCGTCTGATAGTGGCTGAGATCGACCATAGAGAGGGTCTTGCCATCCGATTTGTGGGGGTGAGCGTCGTGATCGACAAAGTTATCGATCATCGCCTTGCCAAAGGTGACGGGGTCACTGCTCTGCGCAAAGCTGCGGATAAGGGCATCATAGTTCCAGCCGTGACCTGGCTCCAGCTCTTCCGAACCGATGAGGTAGCTGGCATGTTTTTGAATGATAGAGGCGAGTTCAAAGTTGCCATTGAGGCAGGCATCAAAGCCGATGATCTCATAGTTGAGGTCCGTTGCACTAAGCGCGGCATCGATCTCAACCATAGTCAGGCCATCACCGGCAAAATTTTCGTCATTCCCGAAACTGCCGTAGGCGGCACCGTGATCCCAGAGATCGAGAAACTTGAGGCTGTGTTCACCGTAGCCCGCCTTGAGGTAATCACCGAACAGTTTAAGGCTACTATCATCTCCCATATGCGCACCGGGTGCAGAGTAGAGGTAGTCACCAAGATCGCCGTAGCGACCATTCTCACCGTCACGGACAATCTGGTCGATGGTGGCGAAGCGCATCCCTTTCCACCCCTCTTTAGCGGTTCCACCAAAGGCGACAATGATGTCGAGGCTCTGCTGTTCGCTACTACTCAGCTGCTGGTAGCCCTGGATCAGCTCATTGAGATCATTGCTGCCCGCCTCGGCGTTGGTCTCGAGATCACTGCCGACGAGATAGATCGCAAGAAGTTTTTTGCCGGCACCGGGGGTGAGGGTGGGAAGGGTTAGGTCGATTAGTGTCCCTTCATCGGCGGAGTGGCCGCTAAAGTTGGCTCGCCCTTTCTGATTCGCGGCGATTTTGGGGCCGTGGGCACCACTATCGCTGAGGGTGGTGTCGGCGGGGTCGGTGGTTGCTGCAGTTGAACTGTTTTTATCGGGATCGTAACTGCTACAGCCGGTCAGGGCGGTAGCGAGAAGGGCCAGCGGAAGCCATGGTCTCATAACACTATTTCTCTCTCAAGGTAGGGTTTATTTTCAGGAGAAAAGTGTATCACCACTTTTCAGTTTGTAGCAGCTCTTTCGAGCACCGGCTGCAGATATCTGCCGGTATGGGAGTCGGGGTTGGCGGCGATCTCCTCCGGGCTGCCGCAGGCGATCACCTCGCCTCCGCCATCCCCCCCCTCTGGTCCGAGGTCGATGATCCAGTCGGCACACTTAATGACATCGAGGTTGTGTTCGATGATGATGATGGTGTTGCCGTGTTCCCGTAACCGCAGCAGGACCGCCAGCAGTTGACGGATATCGTGAAAGTGGAGACCGGTGGTCGGTTCATCGAGGATATAGAGGGTCTTGCCGGTGTCCCGTTTCGAGAGCTCTCGTGCCAGTTTGATCCGCTGTGCCTCACCCCCGGAGAGGGTGGTGGCGGCCTGTCCCAGCTTGATGTAGGTGAGGCCGACATCGATAAGGGTCTGTAACTTTCGGGCGACCACCGGGATGGCGTCGAAGGCGACCCGCGCCTCTTCAACCGTCATATCGAGCACCTGAAAGATGTTATTCCCCTTGTAGTGGACCTCCAGCGTTTCGCGGTTGTAGCGTTTTCCACCACAGAGATCACACGGCACATAGACATCGGGCAGAAAGTGCATCTCGACCTTAATCAAGCCATCCCCCTGACACGCCTCACAGCGCCCACCCCGGACATTGAAGCTGAAGCGGCCCGGCTTGTAGCCACGGGATCGCGCCTCTTTTGTCCCGGCAAAGAGTTCGCGAATAGGGGTGAAGAGGCCGGTGTAGGTGGCGGGGTTGGAGCGTGGGGTGCGACCGATGGGGCTCTGGTCGATATCCACCACCTTGTCAAACTGTTCGAGGCCGGTAATCGTGTCACAGGCGGCGCTCTCTTCACTACTGCCGTTAATGGTGCGGGCGGCGTGGCGGTAGAGGGTGTCGTTGATGAGGGTCGACTTGCCCGAACCGGAGACGCCGGTGATGCAGCTGATTAGCCCCACCGGGATCTCCACCGTCACCCCTTTGAGATTATTGCCCCGGGCGCCAACAACCGTGATCTGTCGCTGAGGATCGGGTGCGGGGCGGGGGAGGCGGTAGTCGATCCGCTCTCGACCCGAGAGGTAGTGGCCGGTGAGGGAGTCGGGATGGTCCGTGATCTCTTGTGGAGTGCCGGCGGCGACCACTTCACCCCCGTGGGTGCCGGCACCGGGGCCGATATCGACCACATGGTCGGCGTGGCGAATGGCGTCTTCGTCATGCTCGACAACGATGACCGTATTGCCGAGGTCGCGCAGGTGGAACAGGGTCTGGAGCAGGCGCTGGTTATCGCGTTGGTGCAGGCCGATTGAGGGTTCATCGAGGATATACATCACCCCCACCAGTCCGGCGCCGATCTGGCTCGCAAGACGGATGCGCTGTGCCTCTCCCCCAGAGAGGGTGTCGGCACTGCGGTTGAGGTTGAGGTAGTCGAGACCGACATTGACCAGAAACGAGAGCCGTTCCCGGATCTCTTTCACAATCTTGGCGGCGATCTCTCCGCGCCAGCCATCCAGTTTCAGATCGCTGAAAAAGTCGCTGGCATGGTTGACCGCCATCGCTGTCACCTCGTGGATCGGGTGGTCTGCGATAAAGACATGGCGCGCCGCTTCATTGAGGCGGCTGCCACCGCACTCACTGCAGTGCTGCTGGCTCATATAGCGTGCGAGATCCTCGCGTACATTGCTCGAGTCGGTTTCGCGGTAGCGGCGCTGAATATTGGGGAGGATCCCCTCAAAAGTGGAGAGGCGCTGGTAACTCCCGCCGCGATCCGAACGGTAGTTGAGTTCAATCTTCTCTCGGCCACTGCCATAGAGGATCACCTGACGCACCTTAGCCGGTAGCTTCGCAAACGGGGTTTCGATATCAAAATGGTAGTGGCTGGCAAGAGAGGCGAGGAGCTGAAAATAGAAAGGGCTGCGCCGATCCCAGCCGCGTACCGCACCGTCGGCAAGGGAGTTGTCGGGGTGGTTGACCACCCGCGCAGGATCTACCACCTGTTTGATGCCGAGACCGTCACAGGTGGGGCAGGCTCCGGCAGGATTGTTAAAAGAGAAGAGCCTCGGTTCCAACTCGGTCAGTGAGTAGTTGCAGTGGGGGCAGGCGAAGTTGGCGGAGAAGATCTGATCTGCAACCGTGCTCTCCTTCTCCATCGCCACCACCAGTGCGATGCCATCGGCGAGGTGGGTGGCGGTCTCAAACGAGTCGGCGAGTCGCTGTTGGATATCCTGACGCACCTTAAAACGGTCGATGACCACCTCAATCGTATGTTTCTTGCGCAGCTCCAGCTTGGGGGGATCATCCAGTTCTACCATCTCGCCATCGACCCGGGCACGAAGGTAGCCCTGAGCGCGTAGCTGGTTAAAGAGGTTTTCGTGCTCTCCCTTGCGCGCTTTCACCACCGGAGCGAGGAGCATCAGCTTCTCTCCTTCGGGTATGGTGAGAACCTGATCCACCATCTGACTGATGGTCTGTGCCGCCAGTACCGTACCGTGCTGCGGACAGCGCGGTTCTCCAACACGGGCGAAGAGGAGACGGAGGTAGTCATAGATCTCGGTGACCGTCCCCACTGTGGAGCGCGGATTGTGCGAGGTCGACTTCTGTTCGATGGAGATGGCGGGTGAGAGCCCCTCGATATGGTCAATATCGGGCTTCTCCATCATCGATAGAAACTGGCGAGCGTAGCTCGAGAGTGACTCCACATAGCGCCGCTGACCCTCGGCATAGATGGTGTCAAAGGCGAGAGAGGATTTCCCCGATCCCGAGGGGCCGGTGATGACAATCAGCCGGTTCCGTGGCAGTTCGATGTCAATATTTTTGAGGTTGTGGGTACGGGCACCCTCTAGGCGAATGCTATCCATAGGTTGGGGATTGTGTGGTGTGAGTTAGTCTGTCCGCTGCGGGGTGAACCTGCTAATATACGCCCTCATCGGGTCTCAGACCAAGAAAAAGCAGCCACGCCACGCTCACCACAGAGGATCTCTGCCTTGAAACCGGCCATCACCATGACAACAATCGAGAAGCGTGCCGCCTCCTCTCTCGCTGCCATCTTTGCCTTTCGGATGTTGGGGCTGTTTATGATTCTGCCGGTATTTGTCCTCTATGCCGAGGATCTGCACGGGGTGACACCGGTGAAAGTCGGTCTTGCCATCGGCATCTATGGTCTGACCCAGGCGCTGTTTCAGATCCCCTTCGGGATGCTCTCTGACCGTTTTGGACGCAAGCCCCTCCTTCTTATCGGGCTCATCATCTTCGCTATCGGCAGCGTCATTGCCGGATATGCAGATACCATCGATGGTGTGATCCTCGGGCGGGCGATTCAGGGGGCCGGGGCGGTGGCGGCGGTGATTCTTGCCCTGCTTGCCGACCTCACCAGCGAAGAGCACCGCACCAAGGCGATGGCCTTTATCGGGATGAGTATCGGCTTCTCCTTTATCGGGGCGATGGTTTTGGGTCCCTTTTTTAGCCACTTTTTCGGGGTTCATGGTCTCTTCTACATTACGGCGCTCATGGCGGTGGCGGGGATTGTCATTCTCTATCTACTGGTTCCCGATCCGCCACCGAGCCGCTTTCACCGCGATACCACCCTATCTCCGACACTGATTGGCCATGTCCTGCGCAATCGCCAGCTACTCCGACTCGATTTCGGTATCTTTGTCCTCCATCTCACCCTTACCGCCAGCTTTATGATGATTCCGTTGAAGTTGCGCGAACTGGGGCTGGAGGAGGTCGATACCAGCCTCTTCTACCTCCCGGTGATGGTGCTGGCGATGGTGATGATGGTGCCGTTAATTATCATTGGTGAGAAGTGGCGACGACTGAAAGAGGTCTTTCTCCTCTCTATTGTGACGCTGCTGCTGGTTGTGCTGGCGATCGCCCTGGGCAGCCCCGATCTCTGGTGGATGGCGGTATTGCTCTGTATCTATTTCACCGCCTTCAACCTGCTGGAGGCGAGCCTCCCCTCTCTTATCTCCAAATTCTCTCCGGTGACGAGCAAGGGCACGGCGATGGGGCTCTACACCAGCAGCCAATTTCTCGGAGCCTTTACCGGTGGCGCTCTCGGTGGTGTGATCTATGGCCTCTGGGGGGAGGTGGCTCTTCTCAGTGGATGTGCAGCTCTCCTGCTGATCTGGGCGCTGCTGGCGCTGACGATGGAGTCACCCCGCTACCTGGTGCCGCGGCTGGTCAACATCGGCCAGTCGCAGAGTGAAGATGAGGAGCATCAGCTGTTCCATCAGATCTCCGCTATTGATGGAGTGGTGGAGGTGACCATTAACGGTGAAGAGGGGATCGCCTATCTCAAGGTGGATAGTCAGCACCTGGACGAAGCAGAGCTGTTCAAATATTCAGTTAAAGCGACATAAGTTTTCAAAAAAGGAGAAGATTATGGCAGGTATCAATAAAGTTATTCTGGTGGGTAATCTCGGAAAAGATCCCGAAATCCGTTACACCGGGGATCAACGGGCAATCGCCAATATCACCCTCGCCACCAGCGAAAACTGGACCGATAAAAACAGTGGTCAGAAACAGGAGCGGACCGAATGGCACCGGGTGGTCTTTTTCGGAAAGCTGGCGGAGATTGTCGGTCAGTACCTGCGGAAAGGATCAAAGATCTATGTTGAAGGAAAACTTCAGACCAGAAAGTGGCAGGGACAGGATGGCCAGGATCGATACACCACCGAGGTGGTGGTCGATATAAACGGTACGATGCAGATGCTCGACAGCCGTGGTGGTGGCGGCAGTGCGGAGTTTCGCTCTGAACCGGCACAAGGGGGCAGTTACCCGCCACCATCTCCTCCTCCTGCTGCGCCTCAGGCCAAAGCAAATCCCGCCCCTCCGGTGGTCAATGACACCACTTTTGATGATGATATTCCTTTTTAGATTCCACTAAAGTCAGAAAAGTAGAGCCACTTAATGAAAAGCCCGCGTAAGCGGGCTTTTTTATCCTAAAATCCGCAGTTGGACAGCGTGAAGGGTGCGTTTGTGGAGGTACAGTGCAACGAAGGCATGGATGCAGGAGGTACGAGTCCAAGGATGGACGAAGGTAGAACAATGCAGGAGCAATTGTCGAGGGCAAAGTCG
>JADFYS010000085.1 GCA_015232955.1 Gammaproteobacteria bacterium | reverse complement strand
AATCTGGTGGTAATGGGCGGGGCGCTGCTGCTGGTGGTGGTGGTCCACTACTTCTTTCAACACACTCGTAACGGCAAGGCGATCCTCGCCTGCTCCTATAACCGTAACGCTGCGGCGTTGATGGGGATCAATGTCGGTCTGATGATGCTCGTCGCCTATGCACTCTCCGCCTTTCTCGGTGCGGTGGCGGGGATCTTAATCGCCCCCATCGCCTACACCTCGTTTGATGCCGGGGTGATGCTGGGGCTTAAGGGCTTCTCGGCGGCGATTCTCGGTGGGATGGGAAATCCGATGGGGGCGGTGGCGGGAGGGATCCTTCTCGGACTTATCGAGTCGCTCTCTGCCGGTTTTATCTCCTCGGGCTATAAGGATGCCATCGGCTTTTTTATCCTGCTGCTGGTGCTCTTCTTTCGTCCCAGTGGCCTCTTTGGTAAGGCCAGCGCGGAGCGGGTATAGCAGATGCGACTGCGCGGTCTCTACCTGCTGACGCTGCTGCTGGTCGCGTTACCCTTTATCTTTCCCGATAACTACTATGTGACTGTGGTGGGTGTTACTGCGGCGGTCCATGCGATATTGGCGATGAGCCTTAACCTGCTGATGGGATATGCGGGGCAGATCTCCTTGGGACATGCCGCCTTTTTTGGAATGGGCGCCTACGCCTCCGCCCTGCTCACCACGCGCTGGGATTGGCCACCGCTGCTGGCGATGCTCTTTGGGCTGATCTTTACCGCGGTGGTTGCCTATCTTATCTCGCGTCCGATCCTGCGTCTGAAGGGACACTATCTGGCTATGGCGACCCTTGGATTCGGGATTATTGTCAATATCATTCTGGTACAGGCGGGGGAGTACACAGGGGGGCCTGACGGTCTGAGTGATATTCCGGTGCTCGCCCTTTTTGGTTGGGAGATCGATAGTGATCTACGCTGGTATGGGGTGATGATGGCGGCGGTACTCCTGGTGCTCTGGCTCAATCTCAACCTTATCCACTCTCGTATGGGACGAGCACTGCGTGCGCTGCATACCTCGGAGTTTGCCGCCGAGACTATGGGGATCAATACCACCGCCACCAAGAGTACTATTTTTGTAACCTCGGCAGTAATCGCAGCGGCGGCGGGTTCACTCTTTGCCCATCAGCAGTCGTTTGTCAGTCCCGGATCATTTAGCTTCTTCTTTTCGATTGAGTTGGTCACTATGGTGGTACTCGGTGGACTCGCCTCAACCTATGGTGCCATCTTTGGCGCCATCGTCATCACCTTTCTCCCGGAACTTCTGGTAGTGTTTGAAGATTACGAGGTGATGATCTTCGGTGCCATCCTGATGTTGACGATGATCTTTCTGCCGCAGGGGATTTATGTAGTGGTGGAGCAGCGTCTGCTCCGATGGTGGCAAAAGTGTTGGCTGCAGAGCGGGGAGAGCGGTGGCGCTACTTGAGGTTCGCGGCTTATCCAAGGCGTTTGGCGGGGTGACTGCGATCTCTAACCTCAGCTTTCGTGTCGATAGTGGTGTCGTCTATGCGGTGATTGGTCCCAATGGTGCGGGGAAGACTACGCTGTTTAATATGCTCTCTGGGATCTATCAAGCCGATAGTGGTGAGATCCATTTCAAGCAGCAGCGTATCACCGCGCTAGCCCCTTATCAGATCGCCAAGGCGGGGATCTCTCGTACCTTTCAGAACCTCCAGATCTTCTTCAACATGAGCGTCCATGAGAATGTACTGGTGGGATGCCATCTTCGTACCGCAAGCGGAGTGGTTGAGGCGATGCTGCGCCTGTCGCGGGTGCGCAAAGAGGAGCGTCAGGTGCACTACTGGGCCGATGAGTCGCTCGAGTTTTGTGGTCTCTCCGCCTACCGCAACGAGGCGGCCGATGCCCTCCCCTACGGGGTGTTAAAGCGGCTGGAGATCGCCCGTGCACTAGCGGTTGAGCCACAACTGCTGATGATGGATGAGCCGGCAGCGGGTCTGAACGACACCGAGTCGGTAGAGATGATTCACCTGATTCGTCGTATCCGTGATCGTGGCACAACGGTGCTACTGGTCGAGCATAACATGGACCTGATTATGAATGTCTCGGATCGCCTGCTGGTGCTCGACTATGGTAGTCGTCTCGCCGAGGGGAGCTGTGAAGAGATTCAGCAGAACCCGAAGGTGATCGCTGCCTATCTCGGCGGAGAGGTGCGCACGGGTGTCTGAGTCAGCTCTACTCCATATCGATAATATCACCACCAGTTATGGGCCAATCGAAGCGCTGCACAAAGTATCACTGCAGGTTGAAGAGGGGGAGCTGGTCGCCATTGTCGGTGCCAACGGTGCTGGCAAGAGCACACTGTTGCGCACCCTCTCTGCGCTAATCCCTCCCAAAAGCGGTACTATCCACTTTGCCGGAGAGGCGATTACAGCGTTGCCGCCACATCAGATCGTCAAACGAGGGATCTGTCAGGTGCCTGAGGGGCGTGAACTGTTTCGTCCGTTGACGGTAGAGGATAATCTGCTCCTCGGTAGCTATGCCCTGAAGGGGGATGAGCAGTGGGTGACGGAGCGGCTCGCTGCGATCTACACCCTTTTTCCAATCCTGTATGAACGGCGACGGCAGGCGGCGGGGACGCTGTCGGGAGGACAGCAGCAGATGTTGGCGATCGGGCGCGCACTATTGGGGCGACCACGCCTGCTGCTGCTTGATGAGCCGTCGATGGGGCTGTCACCGCTGTTGGTGGAGGAGATCTTTCGGGTCATCACCACCCTGAACCGTGAGGGTGTCACGATTCTGCTGGTAGAGCAGAATGCGCGTATGGCGTTGACAGTGGCAAATCGCGGTTATGTGCTGGAGACTGGACGGGTGGTGGCGACCGCCAGCGCCCATGAGCTACTGCAGGATGACGCGGTGCGCCGCGCCTATTTGGGCTATTGAGTCGGGGGAGAGAGGGTGTTTGTTGAACAGATCATGAGTCGTAATGTCGATACCACCACGGCAGAGAGTCGGCTGAGTGTCGCGGTAGAGCTGATGCAGAGTCGAGATAGACGACTGCTGCCGGTGGTAGATCATCATGGAGCGCTCATCGGAATCCTCAGCCGGAGTGAGGTGCGCGCCGCCGAGCCTTCGGCGATAACCACCTTGTCGGTTGGAGAGGCAAACTATCTGCTATCGCGGATCACGGTGGGAGAGGTGATGGTCAAGACACCGCAGAGCTGTAGTCCAGACACCTTGATGGAGCAGGCGGGCAAGCTAATGCGTCACTACCATATCAGCTCACTGCCGGTGGTTGCTGACGGGCGCCTGGTGGGGATTATCACCCTTGAGGATATCCTTGATTTTATGCTCGATATCACCGGTGCCAACCACAATAACACCCGTCGTGTTGCGGTCTGGCTCGAGGATAAAAAAGGGGAGCTCTCACGCTTCCTGAATAAGATTAATAGCCTGGGTGGCTTTATCGCCACTGTGGTCTCACCCCAGCGCCACGACAATCGAGGACAGCGTGAGGCGATTGTCCACTACCGCAGTGATGGCGATCTCGATCTTACCGCTCAGCTGCAGCAGGAGGGGTATCAGCTGATCGACTCACCAGCAGCCACTACCGTGGTGGTTCGTGGGGCGTCCCCGGGTCGTGAGGGGAGCCTTGCCGAGAGAATTGCCGGCTGGATAGAGCGCCATGATAACTTTTCCAACCTCCTCGGCATTGAGATCGAAGAGGTCAGGGAGGGCTACTGCCGTGCCTCAATGGTGGTACGGAGTGATATGCTCAACTCGGTGGAGATGCTCCATGGTGGGGCGACTTTTTCCCTCGCCGACTGCGCCTTTGCCGTCGCCTCCAATAGCCACAACACCATTGCGGTGGGGCTTGATGCCCACATCAGCTATCCCGCTGCAGGCAAGTTGGGGGATCGGGTCACCGCAACGGCGACTGAGTTGAAACTGGGTAAGCGTACCGCACTCTATCAGGTCGAGGTGCGTAATGGTGACGACAAACTACTGGCCCACTTTACCGGCAATGTCTTTCGCCGTGACGACACCATGTCTGAGTGGATGCAGCGCAACCGTTAGGTGATGTTAAGAGAAGACCCACGACATCCGTCTCGATACTATATCTATATCCATTTAATAAGCGATTAAACCAAGAGTTCATACAGAGGCCCCCTATGATTTTGCATCAAGCTGAAACCATGCCGCGTGAAGAGTTAGAGCGGCTACAACTGCGTCGTCTAAAAAACAGTGTTGAACGCTGTTATGCCAATGTTCCGCACTATCGCGCAGCAATGGATGCGCACGGTTTTCGTCCACATCAGCTCAGCAGCCTTGCTGATATCGTCCACCTCCCTTTTACCCTGAAGAGTGATCTGCGTGATAACTACCCTTTTGGGCTATTTGCGGTGCCGACGGAGCAGATCGTTCGTCTTCACGCCTCCTCGGGAACGACCGGCAAGCCGACGGTGGTGGGTTATACGCGGCGTGATATCGATACCTGGTCGGATCTGATGGCGCGCACCCTCTCAGCAGCGGGGTTGGGTGCTGGGGATCGTTTTCATAACGCCTATGGTTACGGCCTCTTCACCGGCGGACTCGGCTTTCACTACGGCGCCGAGCGGCTCGGTTGTACGGTGACGCCGATGTCGGGTGGGCAGACGCGCAAACAGCTGATGCTGCTGCAAGATTTTGCTCCGACCGGGCTGGGTTGTACCCCCTCCTATGCGCTCAATATCGCCGAAGAGGCGAGTCGCGAGGCGGTGGATGTGCGTAAGCTGCCACTGCGGGTGGGTGTCTTTGGTGCCGAGCCATGGACCGAGGAGATGCGTCAGGAGATCGAGTCGCGACTGGGGATTGAGGCGATCGATATCTACGGCCTCTCTGAGATCATCGGCCCCGGAGTTTCGGTCGAGTGTATCGAGGCAAAACATGGACTCCACATCTGGGAGGATCACTTCTTGGTCGAGGTGGTCGATCCCGAGAGCGGTGAGCCGCTCCCGTACGGTGAGGAGGGAGAGCTGGTCTTCACCTCGCTGACCAAAGAGGCGTTACCGATCATCCGCTACCGAACCCGTGACCTGTCAGTGCTCGACCCAACCCCGTGCCGCTGTGGTCGCACCCATGTGCGGATGCGGCGTATCACCGGTCGCACCGATGACATGCTGATTATTCGCGGGGTGAATGTCTTCCCGTCGCAAATTGAGGCGGTGCTGGTGGAGGATGCCGAACTGAGCCCTTTCTATCAGATCGAGGTGTTTCGTGAGGGGAGTATGGATACCATGATGGTCAATGTCGAGGGGACGGCCGATCTTTGTGGACGCGGTGCCGAGGCGATGAATCGAGTCGGAGCTAAGGCTCAAAAGGCGATTAAAGATCTGGTCGGAGTCACCTGTCAAGTGACAGTTAAAGGGGTGGATGAGGTGCCGCGTTCGCAGGGGAAGGCGGTTCGGGTCATCGATCACCGTCGCCAGTCGTGAGACGGTCACGAAGGGATTGGATTTACTGCGGTTACGGTCAAGAGGAGAGAGGGTAGAAATGGAACAGAAATCAGCGCTTAAACCGCTCTTTATCTCGGGGAATGCCGCCATTGCGCGTGGTGCCTGGGAGGCGGGGTGTCGGGTCGCCGCCGCCTATCCGGGGACGCCCTCCACCGAGATCCTCGAATACACCTCGCGCTATCCGGAGATCTATAGCGAGTGGTCAATGAACGAGAAGGTATCACTAGAGGTGGCGATTGGCGCCTCGCTTGCTGGTAGCCGCGCCTTCTGTGCGATGAAACATGTTGGGCTCAATGTCGCCTCCGATGCGCTGATGTCGCAGACCCTGATCGGTGTTGGGGGGGGGCTGGTGATCGTGGTGGCCGACGATGTCGGTCTCTCTTCATCACAAAACGAGCAGGACTCACGCTTCTGGGGGCGCTTTGCCCATGTGCCGGTGCTGGAGCCGTGTGATGCTCAAGAGAGCTTCTCGATGATGGTAAGCGCCTTTACCCTCTCTGAAACCTTTAACACACCGGTGATTCTGCGACTCACCACCCGGATCTGCCATGTTAAGGGCGTGGTACAGCCGCAGCGCGATAGCTATCCGCAGTTTGCTATTGAAGGGGGGTTTGTCAAAGATGTGAAACAGAAGGTGATGACCCCGGCGCACGCCAAGTTCCGTATCCCGTGGATGTTTGAGCGCGAGGAGCAGCTGCGCATCTATAGCGAGGGGTGTGATCTCAATCGTCAGGTGGGCGGAGAGGATCGTCGTGTCGGCTTTATCGCCTCCGGTCCGACGGTACTGCATGTGATGGAGAGCTTTCCTGACGCCCCAATCCTCCAGTTGGGTCTCACCTACCCGCCGCCGCTGGAGCGGATCCGCCAGTTTGCGGAGCTGGTCGATCAGCTGGTGGTCACCGAAGAGGTGGAGCCACTGCTCGAGACCGAGATCAAGGCGGCCGGCATTGCGGTGATCGGTAAAGCGCTACTACCGCGACAGGGGGAGCTGGCACCACAGGTGCTGCGTCGTGCCCTGGCGCCGCTCTTTGGTCAGGCAGAAGCCGATCTCCCCGCAGCTGGAGTCAACGCCATGCAGGAGCAGCGAGTAGATCTTCCCAAGATCGGCAGTAGTGCTGAACTCTTTCCGCGTCCGCCGACCATGTGTGTCGCCTGTCCCCACCTCGGGATCTACTACTGTCTATCGCATATCCGCAATAAGACTATCTCTGGCGATATCGGCTGCTACACCCTCGGGACAGGAGAGCCGTGGAATGCCCTCGACACCTGCATCTGTATGGGGGCGTCGATGGGGGTGGCGCTGGGTCTCGATAAGGGGCGTACCGAGAGTGACCAAAATAAGAAGGTGATCGCGGTGATTGGCGACTCTACCTTTATGCATATGGGGATGCAGGGGCTTCTCGATATCACCTATAACCGCGGTAATGTCACGGTGCTGCTGCTCGATAACCGTGCGGTGGGGATGACCGGAGGCCAGGATAACCCCGCCAGTGGTCGCGACATTCACGGCGAACCGGCGCTGCAGATCGATTTTCGTAAGCTCTGTGAGGCGTTGGGGGTGCGCTCTGAACGAATCGTCGAGGTCAACCCCTACGAACTGCCGACGCTGTTTAAGGCGCTGCGTGAAGAGACCAAACAGCCGGAGCCGTCGGTGATTATCACCAATCAGCCCTGTGTGTTGGTGGATCACTATGGTCCCAAACCGCCGCTTGAGGTGATCGATGCCAAATGTACCGGCTGTGGGAACTGCCTTGATGTCGGCTGTCCGGCGATCTCGGTGGTACGGCGCGAGACGGTGATGAAACCCAACGGTCAGGAGAAGCAGCTCGCCTTTGTCACGATAGATACCCAGGCGTGCACCGGCTGTGATCTCTGTCCCGGTACCTGTGCGCCCGATGCGATTGTACCGATGGAGGGGGTGAGCCGTGGTTAACTCAAGCAACCGTCAGGTGACCAATATTCTCGTGGTCGGTATCGGTGGTCAGGGGGTGATGACCGCTTCAGAGGTGATCGCCCAGACCGCCTTGCGTGCCGGTTACGATGTAAAGAAGACCGAGGTCGCTGGGATGGCGCAGCGGGGAGGTGTGGTCACCTCGCATGTACGGTTCGGTAAACGGGTGCTCTCTCCGGCGATCCCCTCGGGTGAGGCGGATCTGCTGGTCGCATTCGAGCCAGCCGAGGCGCTGCGCTGGTGTGGAGAGTTGCGTCCAGAGGGGGTTGCGATGGTCAACTCAGAGCCGCAGGCGCCGCCGGTGGTGTCGTTTGGGCTCTATGACTACCCGGAAGATCCCATCGGTCAGATCCGCGAACGGGGGATTACCGTGCACGCCTTTGCCGCGGGCAAGATCGCTCGTGAACTTGGAAATTTCCGTTTGGTGAATACGGTGATGCTGGGCGCAATCTCACCCTACCTGGAGTTTTCGGCAGAGGTGATGCGTGAGGTTATTCTCGAACGGTTTCGTGAACGCAAACCCAAACTGGTCGAACTCAATGAGGCCGCTTTCGCTGCAGGTCTCGAGCGTGGGCATGGCTAATCATCCTAACTTGCATGAATGGTGCGGCGTCACCCTCGATTATGAAATGTATTTCACGCTAATGATCATGCCAGATA